>NZ_JAMQWD010000017.1:0-82844 GCF_024744415.1 Vibrio sp. RM-41-2B
ATTCAATGGTCACTTCGTATCATTGAAACCTAATTTGATACCGAAGTATCGAATTGGATTATCATCAACGAGTGCCCACACAGATTGATAGGTCTATATTGTTAAAGAGCTTTTCCTGTTGAGCTTTGCTCAAAACAGGACGGCCATTTTAGCGAGTTAAAGTTTAGTGTCAATCACTTTTTTCAAACTTTCTTCAAGCGTTTCCGCTTGGCTAATTTGGCTTGCTAACCTCAACTTCGTTTCTTTCGAAGCGTTGCCGTGTCAGCGAGGTGGCATTATAGAGATTGCGATCACATTGGCAAGCCCTTTTTCACGTTTTTTTTGATTTTTTTATCGTTTGGGTGTTTTTTATTCTAAAAGGCGAGTTTTCACTACTATTCTACCTCCATGTCCCCTGTACTCGCCTCTAATAAGGAGAAAAGATGAGCTCAATTAGAAGCTACAAAGGTATAAAGCCTCAACTTGGTGAGCGTGTTTACGTTGACTCAACCTCAGTGTTAGTCGGAGATATCCGTATTGGGGACGATTCTAGCATTTGGCCATTAGTAGCGGCACGAGGCGATGTGAACCACATTCACATTGGTGATCGAACTAATATTCAAGATGGCAGTGTTTTGCATGTCACCCATAAGAACGCCGAAAACCCAAACGGCTACCCACTTATCATTGGCAATGACGTTACGATTGGCCACAAAGTGATGCTGCACGGTTGTGAGATCCACGATCGTGTTTTGGTTGGTATGGGAGCTATTGTTTTAGATGCTGTTGTAATTGAGTCAGAGGTGATGATCGGAGCAGGCAGTTTAGTGCCACCTGGGAAAGTATTAGAAAGTGGCTACTTATATGTTGGAAGCCCAGTAAAGCAAGCTCGCCCTCTATCAGAAAAAGAACGAGCTTTCTTGCAAAAGTCTGCCAATAACTATGTTCAAAACAAAAACGACTACTTACATGAAATAGAAGACTTGAACTAAAGGTCTGTTAGCCGATGATAATATGGCCTTCTTCGTTGAAGGCTTCACCTTCTATTAACTCTTCTGCTATTTCTTCCAGATCAAATCGGTAGTCAATAAAAGCAGAGATCACGGCCTGCTCCGTATCTAACTCTGAGCCAGATAACTTTTCTAACTTTTGTTTCGTCACAAAGCATTCTATTAGCGCACCAGATTGTTGCGCCGCAAAGTTTACTGATTGTGATACTTCATCCCATGATTGCATGTCTGGGAATAAGATGGATTGATTCATCGCTTATTGACCTTCAAGGTTCTTTCTTAATTCACGCAAAATCTGTTTGGCTCCAGGACGAAGACCGCGCCATAACATAAAACTCTCAGCAGCTTGGCCAACTAACATACCTAAACCATCATAAGCATGTGCCGCACCGTGTTGCTTAGCCCATTGGTTAAATGTGGTATCACCTTTGCCATACATCATGTCGTAGCTTGTACTATTGGCGGCGAACACCGAGGAAGAGATCGCAGGTAACTCACCACTCAATGATGCAGACGTAGAGTTGATTATGACATCGAACTCTTCAGCAATGGTATTCATCTCTTTTGCTGTAACAGGGCCATACGCAGAAAACAATTCTGCCAATTCTTCGGCTTTAGAAAATGTACGATTAGTTATCGTTAGAGATGTTGGTTTTTGATCGAGCAATGGTTTAATCACACCTCGAGCGGCACCACCAGCTCCTATGATCAGGATACGTGCACCTTCTAAAACGACTTGATGCTGCAACAAGTCTTGCACTAAGCCTGCACCATCGGTGTTATCACCAATGATTTCACCATCATCAAGCTTCTTAAGTGTATTCACTGCTCCAGCAAGCTGAGCACGCTCGGTCAAACGGCTGGCAAATTGATAGGCATCTTCTTTAAAAGGCAAGGTCACGTTACAGCCTTTGCCGCCGTCAGCAAAAAATGCTTTCGCCGCCTCGATAAATCCACCCACAGGCGCACATTCTGCGGTGTATGTTAGGGACTGATTAGTTTGGCGAGCAAAGAGTGTATGGATAAATGGCGACTTGCTGTGCCCGATAGGGTTACCAAACACGGCGTAACGATCGATTTGCAGGGTCATTTCCTTACCTTTATTCCTTACTTAGATATAGAGAAAACAGGGCCATCTGATTACAGATGACCCTATCACTATCTATCTATATAGAAAAGGAGATTCCGTGCTTACCATTCGCGTGGTTTCAGGTATCGATCGTAAAGTTCGGCTTCAGGCGTTCCTGCTTCTGGTTCGTAGCGGTACTCCCATCGCGCTAACGGCGGCATCGACATCAGAATCGACTCGGTACGCCCACCACTTTGTAAACCGAATAAAGTGCCACGGTCGTACACTAAGTTGAACTCAACATAACGACCACGACGGTAAAGTTGGAATTCACGTTCGCGCTCGCCATATTCGATGTCTTTACGACGAGACACGATCGGCAAATAAGCTTGGCAATAGCCTTCACCCACCGCTTTGATGTAATCAAAACACTTATCAAACTCCCAGTGATTCAAATCATCAAAGAACAAACCACCAACACCACGAGTTTCATTTCGATGTGGCAAGAAGAAGTACTTATCACACCACGCTTTGTGTTCAGCATATACTTCTTCACCAAATGGGGCACAGATTGCCTTAGCTGTATCGTGCCATGACTGACAATCTTCTTCGAAAGGATAGAAAGGAGTCAGGTCGAAACCACCACCAAACCACCAAATTGGGTCTTCGCCCTCTTTCTCGGCGATAAAGAAACGCACATTCGCATGAGAAGTTGGGACGTAAGGGTTTTTGGGATGGATAACCAAAGAGACCCCCATCGCTTCAAAACGGCGACCCGCTAGCTCCGGACGATGTGCCGTCGCAGATGCTGGCATTTCTTTCCCTTCCACATGCGAGAAGTTCACCCCACCCTGCTCGAAAACAAGGCCATCACGCAGAACACGTGAGCGACCACCGCCACCAAGACGTTCGCCCGGTTCACGATGCCATGCATCCTCGACAAAGACGGCCTTTCCATCTTCTTGTTCTAACTGCTGACAAATGGAGTCCTGAAGTGACATCAGGAACTGCTTTACGGCGTACTTATCGATTGCTGACATACGTTATTACCTATTACGTGATACCTATTGATGGCTGGCAAGCAGGGTTAGCCCTGTCTTAATATTTGTGAAGTTTTGGCGTCACGAATCTCGCTGGGTTTATCACGGCCGCTGGTTTCACCACGAAGAATGGCCACCAGCTTGTCACCCAATTGCTGCTCTACCTCTTCCGTGGTCATACATGGTGGTAAGCCGGAAAGATTCGCGCTGGTAGAGGTTAACGGCTTTCCGAATGCATTACACATCTTTTGAACCAAAGGATGATCAGTCACACGAACTGCAATTGAATCAAACTGCCCTGAAACCCAGTTGGAGACTTTATCGCTCGCAGGCATGATCCAAGTGTATGGACCTGGCCAAGTTGCATGAACGGTCGCTAATTGTTCTCGAGTCAGTTGAGATTCATCAATATACGGCAAGAGTTGCTCATAACTTGCAGCGATCAGAATCAGCCCTTTTTCCACCGGGCGCTGCTTGATCTCCAGCAGTTTTTGAATTGCTTCTGGGTTATCTGGATCGCATCCGACACCAAAAACCCCTTCTGTTGGGTAGGCAATCACTTCGCCTTGTTGTAGTGCGTTGAGCACTTGTTCAAAGTTATCCACCGATTACTTCCTGATTGTCTGACTGTATTATTTTCACTAAGTGTACAAATATTCATTATCAGACACTAAAGCAATTTTTTTATAAAATGTATCAATAGCGACAACAACAAGACGCAAACGTTTGCTTGAGATAAAAATCCCCGTATAATGCGCACAAATTTATCAGCTCACCTAATTTTGCAGCTTGAAGGAGTTTGAGATGAAAGTCGGTATCATCATGGGTTCTAAATCCGATTGGCCAACCATGAAACTAGCAGCATATATGCTAGACCAATTTGGCGTACCTTACGAAACAAAAGTCGTGTCAGCACACCGAACTCCTCAATTACTGGCGGACTACGCCAGCAGCGCGAAAGAACGTGGTATCAAAGTGATCATCGCTGGTGCAGGCGGTGCGGCTCACCTACCAGGTATGGCAGCTGCATTTACTAGCATACCTGTACTCGGTGTTCCAGTTCAGTCTCGCGCACTAAAAGGCATGGATTCACTGCTCTCTATTGTACAGATGCCAAAGGGAATTGCGGTTGGTACATTGGCGATTGGCGAAGCGGGCGCAGCAAACGCCGGTATCCTAGCAGCGCAAATCCTAGGCACTCATGATGAAAACATCATGGCGAAGGTAGAAGCATTCCGTAATGAGCAAACGGAAACAGTTCTCGCAAATCCAAACCCTGCAGAGGATTAATCAGATGCATGTACTGGTTCTTGGTGCGGGTCAGTTGGCTCGTATGATGTCTCTGGCTGGTGCGCCACTGAATATTCAAATTTCAGCTTACGATGTCACCAACGGTGATGTAGTTCATCCTTTAACTCAACAGGTACTTGGCCATGGCTTGGAAAATGCGATTACGCAAGTTGATGTGATTACTGCCGAGTTCGAGCATATTCCACATGACGTGCTTAAGGTTTGCGAAGCGAGCGGCAAGTTCCTACCAAGTACGCAAGCCATCAAAGCAGGTGGTGATCGCCGTATTGAAAAAGCACTGCTTGATGATGCTGGCGTGCGTAATGCCAAGTACTACGTGATTGAGACACGTGAGGATTTTGAACGCGCAATTGAACATGTTGGCATGCCTATGGTGCTGAAAAGTGCATTGGGTGGTTACGATGGTAAAGGCCAATGGCGCTTGAAAGAAGCGGCTCAGATCGAGACGATCTGGGCAGAAATGACGGAGTGCATTGCAGCAACACCAACTCAAGCCATTGTGGCTGAGGAGTTTGTTCCTTTTAACCGCGAAGTATCACTTGTAGGTGCTCGCGGTAAAGATGGCAGCGTTGAAGTGTACCCTCTAGCAGAAAACGTTCACATCAATGGCGTACTGAGCTTATCCACCGCAATTGATGCGCCAGAACTTCAAGCGCAAGCCAAGCAGATGCTCACGGCCGTCGCAGATAGCCTAGATTACGTTGGTGTATTGGCGCTCGAATTCTTTGATATCGATGGCACACTGTTAGTGAATGAGATTGCCCCACGAGTGCACAACTCTGGTCACTGGACACAGCAAGGTGCAGAAACCTGTCAGTTCGAGAACCACCTGCGCGCCGTATGCGGCTTGCCGTTAGGCAGCACCAAACTGATTCGCGAAACCTCGATGGTGAATATTCTTGGTGAAGATACGTTGCCAGAAGCGCTTCTCGCCATGGATGGTTGTCACATCCATTGGTACGGCAAAGAGAAGCGTGAAGGGCGAAAAATGGGTCACATCAACGTATGCGGTGACTACCCAGGAGAATTACACCGTAGGTTGTGCGCTCTCGCGGATGTCTTAGATCCAATGGCATTCCCAGCCGTGCACGAGTTTGCGAAATAAGCATAACGCTAAAATCTAGCCCCAAAAACCACAAAGGGTCGCACGATGCGACCCTTTTTAATTCCTTTGATGTATTTACCCTTGTTGGGTGTGCTGGCACTTACGGTTGGCACATTGCAATTTCACACCACTGGCGAGTTTCTTCTCCACCAACAAAGTAAAACCACATTCTTCGCATCTCCCTTTAACCGGAGGGAGATTCACTGCAAATTTGCATTTAGGGTAGTTATCACATGCGTAGAAAGTTTTACCAAAGCGCGTCTTACGTTCAACTAAATGACCTTTACCACATTCAGGACACGCGTGTTTCTCTTGCGGCTGCTTTTCTGGCTCAGGTTGATTAATCGACTCAATATGATGGCAAGCCGGATAGTTACTGCAACCAACAAACATGCCATAACGCCCTTGCCGTAATACCAACTCGTTACCACAATCTGGACAAGGAACGCCAAGCTCTTTGACGATGTGTCCATCATTGTTGTGCAGGGCTTTGATGTAATCACAGCTTGGGTAGTGGCTACAGCCAAGAAAGGGACCGTGTTTGCCATGTTTGAGGATCAATTCACTGCCACATTTAGGACACGGCTCGTGTTCCAAAGCGTGTTCATGGGCAGAGAAAAGGGTGTTGTCGATTTTACTACTCATACTTACCGTTTCGTGAAAAACACACAAAAAGACAAGCTCGCGTTTATTCTAGCTAAACTCGAACTTGCCCAGATGGTTAGTGAAGAATCCCTTGTTCCTTGGTGTACAACAGCTCTTCCATTAGCGTGTAAGCGTTTTCGTTGCCAGGCACATTAAACAGCACCATCAGAATGATCCATTTGAGGTCTTCAAGCTCAAACTCACTCGTTTCTAATCCCATCACTCGGTCAATCACCATTTCGCGAGTTTCTGTGGTTAACACATTGATTTGCTCGAGAAACAATAGAAACCCTCGGCATTCCAAATCTAAACGCTGCATCTCTTTCGCTGTGTAGATACGAGTTGATGACGAAGCCATGCAAGTCGAGATTGCAGAAGAGGTGTCACTTTGCTGCAATGCGGCAAGCTCTTCTAACCAGACAAGGGCTTTGTAGATATCTTTTTGTTGGAAGCCTGCACGAAGCAACTCTTCTTCCAACTCGTCTTGTTCGACCTGTAACTCTGCATCGCTATGGATGTAGGTTTCGAATAGATACATCAGTATATCCATCATCATAGCTAGCCCCTCCCCTTTCGAATATAGCCACCTGAAACCGCAACGACATGCCCAGAGAGTTCTAACTCTAAGAGCTGCATCATGACTTCTTGGACAGGTATATTGGTCCTGTTTGCAAGAATATCAACCGGTGTAGCTTCACTTCCTACGTTAGCTAACAGCTGAGGAAATGGCAATTCTTCTTCTTCATTTAACGTAGAAAATAAATCGGTACTCTGATTAATAGACCAATCAAGCAAGGACTGTATTTCATCTAAGACATCTTTCGTCTTTTCTACGAGGCAAGCGCCATGACGTATCAACTGGTTTCCACCGCAGGCATTGGGGGCATTGATTGACGCTGGCAGCGCAAATACTTCTCGACCTTGCTCAAGCGCGTAACGAGCTGTAATTAACGAGCCGCTCTTTTTCGCCGCCTCGACGACCAGTACACCAAGCGATAATCCACTAATAATACGATTACGACGCGGGAAGTTTTCTGGGCGCGGCTTGGCATTAGGCCGAAACTCAGACACCAAAGCCCCGTGTTCAATAACACGTTGCGCTAAACTACGATGACGTGCTGGATAAATATTTGCTAAACCAGATCCTAGCACCGCAATCGTCTTACCACCCGCTTGCAACGCACCATCATGCGCATGACCATCAATGCCTAAAGCGAGACCACTGGTGACAATAAAATCGTGCTGAACAAACTCTGCAGCAAACTGACGTGCATGCTGTAATCCATCAATACTCGCATTTCGACTGCCAACCATCGCGATTTGTGGCTGAGAGAGACAAGTAGGGTTTCCTTGAACAAAAAGTAGAGGTGGCGGTGCAACGATTTGTTTGAGTTGAGGTGGATAACGCGGGTCAGTCAGTGTCAGGATATGATGATTTGTAGAAGCCTCAAGCCAGCTTAAACAAGCATCGACTTCTTTATCTGTTGAAGCCCAAGCTTGAATTTGCTTAGTTGTTAACCCAAGTTGTTGTAGCTGTTCAGGAGAGAAGTTTACGATGTTACGTGGCGTGTCTCTTGCCAGTAGCTTATTCATTTTGACGCCGCCAATGCCTGGTAAACAACTCAGTTTTAACCAGGCAGCGAGATCATCGTTATTTCGTCGATTCATCGATGGTTAATTCGTCCGCCAACGGTGACACCACCGAAATATCTTGGTTAATGGGTTTAGTACTGTTAGTGATCAGTGCCAAGCTAAAGTACTCATAAGGACGAATGACCAGCAACTCACCAACTTTGCTTTGAGGCAAAGTAATTTTCTTATCAAGCACGCCAAACTCTTTCTTGAACTCATCGCCGTCTTTGTAAACTGGGTGCGCGTCTTCTTTTAAATCAAACACACTGCCTTGCTTCAGATTGTCTGACGTGCCTTTATCAATCACCACGACTTGGTTAGTTGAACTAAAGCGAATACCTTCGATATTACCTAGCAACTTTGCCGAACTGCCTTGTGGCGACGGCAGCGGGTAGAACGTAGTCGTGAAGTCAGTATTCTCAACCGATTGATTTGGCAACGCGATATCGTTACGTAGAATTTCTTGCATCTGCGATGTAAGCTTCAAACCTGAATAATCACTCGAAGCTTCAACGAGCTCGCCTTTGGCAATCAAACGCAGCGCGGTAATCTCTTCGGACACATCGTCACGCGAAAAGGTAGCTACTGGTCGGTAAATAGCCCAACCTGTCGCGGTCTGATTACCATTGATATACAGCACATCTTCTGCAGTCAGATACTTACTGCCTTTGCTGCTACCCATCACTTTTGCTGCACTGTTCAACGCATCTTGATCCAGCAACCGATCCGATTTGAGGTAAGGCATCACCAAACCTTCCGCGACCGTTGGTACCGCTTTCTTTTCCGTGATACGTGCTTTCGGGCTCAGCTTCTTAACCGGTTTTAGGCTCAATACGGGCTGACCGTTAATCCACACCAAAGACAGCTTGTCACCGGGATAAATTAAATGAGGGTTGTCGATTTCCGGGTTTACTTGCCATAAACGAGGCCACAACCACGGGCTATCCAAGTACATGGCCGAAATATCCCATAGCGTATCGCCCTTCACGACTACATATGTTTGTGGCGCATCATCTTTAACAGTCAGTGGGTTTGCATCCACATTTGCTACAGCGTTGAAAGAGAAAAGTAACGGCAACGTAACACTGGCAACGTTGCGGAAAATTCGATTCATGACCCTCGTCCTTGGTCTATTAAGCAGGAACCAGAATGGAAATTGGTGCAAGGATGCTGTCATTTAGGCTATAAAATGTCTAGAATTGAGCCAACAAGGTTTGTGCTGTTTCGGCACAGTTCAATATTTCGAGTGAATATGTCTGTATTACAAGTATTAACATTCCCGGATGATCGCCTGCGCACAGTCGCAAAGCCTGTTGAAGCGGTGACGCCTGAGATTCAAAAAATCGTCGATGACATGATTGAAACCATGTACGACGAAGAAGGTATTGGCCTTGCTGCAACGCAGGTTGATATCCACAAACGTATCGTAGTGATTGATATTTCAGAAACTCGCGATGAGCCGATGGTGCTAATCAACCCTGAGATTCTGGAAAAGCGTGGCGAAGATGGCATCGAAGAAGGCTGTCTGTCGGTACCAGGTGCACGCGCACTTGTGCCTCGCGCTGCAGAAGTTACCGTTAAAGCACTGGATCGTGATGGCAAAGAGTTCACCTTTGAAGCCGACGACCTGCTAGCGATTTGTGTTCAACACGAGCTTGATCACCTACAAGGTAAGCTATTCGTGGATTACCTATCGCCACTGAAACGCAAACGCATTCAGGACAAGCTAGCAAAAATCAAACGCTTTAACGAGAAGCAGCAAAACGCTTAATCTCGAACCATACCAATTAGAAGGAAGCCTACCTTGAGTCAGTCTTTACGTATTGTCTTTGCAGGTACTCCGGATTTCGCCGCCCGTCACTTGGCGGCGTTGTTGTCTTCGGAGCATGAAGTCATCGCGGTTTACACAAACCCAGATCGTCCAGCGGGTCGTGGCAAGAAATTGGCTGCGCCACCGGTAAAACAACTGGCGCTGGAACACAACATCCCGGTTTACCAACCTGAAAGCTTTAAGTCCGACGAAGCGAAACAAGAACTTGCCGATCTGAACGCCGATCTCATGGTTGTCGTGGCGTACGGTATGCTACTGCCACAAGCGGTTCTTGATACCCCTAAACTGGGTTGTATCAACGTACATGGTTCTATCCTACCTCGTTGGCGTGGTGCGGCTCCAATCCAACGCTCTATTTGGGCGGGCGATGCAGAAACGGGCGTGACCATCATGCAGATGGACATCGGTCTCGACACTGGTGATATGCTGAAGATTGCAACTCTGCCAATCGAAGCGACAGATACCAGCGCTTCAATGTACGAAAAATTGGCTGAGCTTGGCCCAGAAGCCCTGATTGACTGCTTAGCCGACATTGCTGCGGGTAAAGCAGTGCCAGTGAAGCAAGACGATGAGCTAGCGAACTACGCGAAAAAACTCAGCAAAGAAGAAGCACGCATTAACTGGAACGACGATGCGGCTCACATTGAGCGCTGCGTTCGTGCATTTAACCCATGGCCAATGAGCCACTTTGAGGCGGCAGAAAACAGCATCAAAGTATGGCAAAGCCGTGTGGCAGAGCAAACCAGTGACAAGCCAGCCGGCACCATCTTGCAAGCAGATAAAACCGGTATTTATGTTGCGACAGGCAACGGCGTACTGGTGCTAGAACAACTGCAAGTTCCTGGCAAAAAAGCCATGTCAGTTCAGGATATTCTGAATTCGCGCGCGGCTTGGTTTGAAGTTGGTACTCTGCTGGTTTAAGCCATACTAGGGGTTATCATCCCCAATAATACGAACTTTTAGAGGGCAGAGATGCCCTCCTTTACTTTAAGGTACTCATCATGAATGTTCGCGCTGCGGCTGCTAACGTCCTGTATCTTGTCGTCGACAAGGGCCACTCACTTTCAAGCGCTCTTCCAGCGGCTCAACAAACGGTACGACCTCGTGACCACGCTCTGCTACAAGAGATCTGTTACGGTGCGCTACGTTACCTACCTCGCCTAGAAATGATCGCAAACCAGTTGATGGATAAGCCGCTCAAAGGCAAACAACGTGTATTCCATCACCTAATTCTGGTTGGTATTTACCAACTGAGCTTCATGCGTATTCCTGCGCACGCAGCTGTCGGTGAAACGGTTGAAGGCACTAAAGAGCTGAAAGGTCCTCGTCTGCGTGGTTTGATTAACGCTGTATTGCGTAACTACCAACGCAACCAAGAAGAACTCGACCAAATGGCCGTCAGCAACAACGCTGGCAAGTACGGTCACCCAAGCTGGTTACTAAAACTGCTGCAAGAGGCCTACCCACAGCAATGGGAAAGCATTGTTGAAGCGAACAACCAAAAAGCACCAATGTGGCTGCGTGTGAACCATCAGCACCACACTCGTGATGAATACCTTGCGCTACTCAAAAATGAAAACATTGATAGCACGCCACACACAGAAGCAATGGACGCCATAAAATTGGCCGCGCCATGTGACGTGATGAAGCTACCTGGTTTTGAGAAAGGTTGGGTTTCAGTGCAAGATGCGGCAGCGCAGCTCTCGATCAACTACCTAAAACCACAAGACGGCGAACTGATTTTAGATTGCTGTGCAGCGCCAGGTGGCAAGACGGCACACATTCTAGAGCGCACGTCGGGCAGTGAAGTGGTCGCGATTGACTGCGACGACACACGCTTGAAACGTGTGCATGAAAACCTGAAGCGTCTCAACCTTCAGGCAAAAGTGGTTTGCGGTGATGCGCGTAATCCACAAGAATGGTGGCAAGGCGAGCAATTTGATCGCATTTTGCTGGATGCCCCATGTTCTGCGACTGGTGTGATTCGTCGTCACCCAGACATCAAATGGCTACGTCGTGCAGACGACATCGCCGCACTAGCAGAGCTACAAAGTGAAATTTTTGATGCCATGTGGACGCAACTGAAACCCGGCGGCACAATGGTTTACGCGACTTGTTCAATCACACCGCAAGAAAACGTGGAGCAAGTAAAAGCGTTTTTAGCACGTACCGCGGATGCGCAACTGCTGGATTCTGATCCCGACCAGCCTGGTCGTCAAATTCTACCAGGCGAAGAAGACATGGATGGTTTCTACTACGCAGTGCTAACCAAAACACACGCGTAACAGCATGCTAAATAGGGCGATTGGAGTGATTTCAATCGCCTTTTTCAGATAACGAGAAAAGAGTATGAAGATCATTATTCTTGGTGCAGGTCAGGTTGGCGGCACACTGGCAGAAAACCTAGTGGGTGAAAACAACGACATCACCATCGTCGACAACAATGCCGACCGACTGCGTGAATTGCAGGACAAATACGACCTGCGTGTGGTCAATGGCCATGCGAGCCACCCCGACGTGCTGCATGAAGCTGGCGCGCAAGACGCCGATATGCTCGTCGCGGTGACCAACACTGATGAAACCAACATGGCCGCCTGCCAGGTCGCGTTCACTCTATTCAACACCCCAAACCGCGTTGCACGTATTCGCTCTCCAGAATATCTGGCCGAAAAAGAAGCCCTGTTTAAATCTGGCGCCATTCCTGTCGATCACCTTATCGCCCCAGAAGAACTCGTTACCAGCTACATCGAACGTCTGATCCAATACCCGGGCGCGCTGCAAGTGGTGAGCTTTGCTGAACAGAAAGTCAGCCTAGTGGCGGTAAAAGCCTACTACGGTGGCCCGTTGGTGGGTAACGCGCTGTCTGCTTTGCGTGAGCACATGCCACACATCGATACCCGTGTGGCAGCGATTTTCCGTCAAGGCCGTCCGATTCGCCCGCAAGGCACTACCATCATTGAAGCCGACGATGAAGTGTTCTTCGTTGCAGCAAGTAATCATATTCGCTCAGTGATGAGTGAACTTCAGCGCCTAGAAAAACCGTACCGCCGCATCATGATTGTTGGCGGGGGTAACATTGGTGCCAGTCTCGCAAAGCGCTTAGAACAAAACTACAGCGTGAAGCTGATTGAACGTAACTACCAACGTGCAGAAAAACTGTCAGAAGAGCTAGAAAACACCATCGTGTTCTGCGGCGACGCGGCAGACCAAGAGCTTCTCTCGGAAGAGAACATCGACCAAGTCGACGTCTTCATCGCGCTGACCAACGAAGATGAAACCAACATCATGTCTGCGATGTTGGCAAAACGCATGGGTGCGAAAAAAGTAATGGTGCTGATCCAACGTGGCGCTTATGTAGATCTGGTACAAGGCGGCGTAATTGATGTGGCCATCTCACCACAGCAAGCGACCATTTCCGCCTTGCTGACGCACGTGCGTCGCGCTGATATCGTAAACGTGTCCTCACTTCGTCGCGGCGCTGCGGAAGCAATTGAAGCCGTCGCTCACGGTGATGAAAGTACATCCAAAGTGGTTGGACGTGCGATTGGAGATATTAAGCTCCCACCTGGGACCACCATTGGTGCTATCGTTCGTGGCGAAGAAGTCCTTATTGCCCACGACCGTACAGTCATCGAGCAGGATGACCATGTGGTGATGTTCCTGGTCAACAAAAAATACGTATCAGACGTCGAAGCGCTATTCCAGCCGAGTCCATTCTTCCTCTAGGATTTTCCTATGGTCAACTTACGTCCCGTACTGTTTGTTATCGGGCTGGTTTTATCCAAACTGGCCCTGTTTATGTACGTGCCGACTTTGGTCGCTTTCTTTACCGGTACGGGGGGATTCCTCGATTTCGCCCAAGCCGTTGTGATCACGCACCTTGCCGCCTTCATTTGCCTAACGATCGGTCGAACCGCCAAGTTCAAACTCAGCGTACGCGATATGTTCCTCATCACCAGTTTGGTTTGGACCATCGCCAGTGCGTTTGCCGCCTTGCCGTTTGTGTTCATCAACCACATCAGCTTCACCGACGCCTACTTCGAAACGATGTCGGGTATCACCACGACGGGCTCAACGGTGCTCAGTGGCCTAGACAACATGGCGCCGAGCATCTTGCTGTGGCGCTCTATTTTGCAGTGGCTTGGGGGGATTGGTTTTATCGTAATGGCGGTGGCGGTGCTACCTATGCTCAATGTCGGTGGTATGAAGCTATTCCAAACCGAATCATCCGATTGGTCGGATAAAAGTAGCCCGAGAGCGAAAACGGTCGCCAAAAACATCGTAGCGGTTTATTTGATGCTTACTGGCTTATGCATTGTAGGCTACTTGGTCACCGGCATGAACCTGTTTGAAGCGATCAATCACGCCTTTACCACGCTATCAACGGGCGGATACTCTACATCTGACGGGTCGATGAACCACTTCTCTAATGGCGCACATTGGGTAGCAACCACCTTTATGTTCCTAGGTGGCTTGCCATTTTTGCTCTTCATCGCCGCGTTACGTAAACGCCGTATTGATGTATTGGTTAACGACGCTCAAGTTCGAGGATTCGCGTACCTGTTCGTGTTCTCAAGCTTAGTGATTTCAGCCTGGCTAGTGATTCGAGATGGATACACCATTCTGGATGCGCTGCGAGTGTCGATGTTTAATATCGTCTCAGTCGTCACCACAACCGGCTTTGGCTTAGAGGACTTCACCGCGTGGGGCGCATTACCCACAACTCTTTTTGCCTTCTTAATGATGGCGGGTGCATGTTCGGGGTCAACGTCTGGTGGGATCAAAATCTTCCGTTTCCAAATCGCAATGACACTGCTGAACAAACAGATGATGAAATTGATTCACCCTTCAGGTGTGTTTGTACAGCGCTACAACCAACGCCCAGTGAATGATGACATTGTTCGCTCGGTGGTCGCGTTTGGCTTGATGTTCTTTATCACCATAATCTTCATCGCGGGTTGCTTGAGTGCGCTGGGTTTAGACCCCATCACTAGCATCTCTGGTGCCATCACTGCGGTAGCCAACGTCGGCCCGGGTATGGGAAGCGTGATTGGACCGACGGGTAACTTCGCGCCTCTGCCAGATACCGCCAAGTGGCTTCTGAGCTTTGGCATGTTGATGGGCCGCTTGGAAATTCTGACTATTCTTGTACTGTTCTTCCCTGCGTTTTGGCGCCGTTAAGCAGACACAAATAAAAGGTATAACAATGAAAACATGGATCACTCTGGCGACCCTACTTGCCGCCTCATCCACATACGCCGCTGAAGTCATCACTTTAGCCGATGGTCGAGAAGTGAAGTTAAACGATGACTTTACTTGGGAATACGTCATGAAAAAACCTGCGCAGCAAGCAACAGAGACGCAAGCAACAACAGGTGCGGTTGAAACGATCGCAGCTCCCGCAATTGCGACAATTCCAGTAGTGACGAAAACTGTTGGCACTACCGTGGTAGTAAACGCCAAAAAGCCAACCATGCAGCTGTCTGACTCTGGTGTCGACGTACTGATTGGCTCCGCGAGCTATCAAGATGGTGAGCTCGTACTGCCAACGTCCATTACCAATCAAAGCTCACAATCGGTGATTCAAGTTGAAGTGGAAGTTCAGGTATTTGATATGTCTGGCCAGCAACTGGCGAAAGAAAAAGTCACAGTTTGGCAATCCATCAAGCGAATGGCGGATACTTACCTGCGACCAAAACAAGCAGAACAGGGTAAAAGCATCAAACTGGCAGTGCCGCAGTCTCAGCAATACCAGTTTTCAGCCAAAGTGTTAGAAGTGAAAACTCGTTAATGTGATAACACATGTTTTGTCGAGCTCATATCTATCCGTTAGATAGGCTCGACAAAATAATAAATTGCGAAGAAGTGACACACACAACCCGCTAAAACGAAGCCGTGCCAAATCGCATGATTGAATGGGATACGCTTCGCAACGTAGAAAATCACTCCCAGTGAATACACTATCCCACCAGCTGCGAGTAATGTCAGTCCGCCAATATCCAAGTTGATCGCCAACTGATAAATCACAATCAACGACAGCCAGCCCATGACCAAATACGTCATTAAGGAAAGCTTTTTAAATCGGTAAACAAACGCGACTTTCATTATGATGCCGAGTAGAGCGATGGTCCAGATAACAATCATCAAACCAAACGCGAGCGGCGTACGTAAACTCACCAACAAAAAAGGCGTGTAACTGCCAGCAATGAGCAGATAAATGGCACAGTGATCGAAGGTTTTTAGCCATCGTTTAGCGTTGGGGTGCGGAATTGCGTGATACAGCGTCGAAGCCAAAAATAGCACGATAATACTCGCACCGTAGACAGCCATACTGGCCAGCGTCAGCGTATCAGCTTGCTGGTCTATGGCTTTGATTAGCAGCAGTATCAGGCCAACAATACCAAAAATCATCCCAATGCCATGAGTGATGGTATTAGCCAGTTCTTCGCGTTGACTGTATTGAGGTTTCTGCAGTTCAGACATCAATGCGCCTATACTAGAGTTTGAAATTTGCTCTAGTATGGCACATTAGGCTTACACGTGTAAGCTTAAATTAAGACTCATGAACGGCCGTGGTTTGATCGAGATAATTAAGTACAAGTTCGCCCACTTGATCAAGTTTAGTCGTGGCTGGAATGGTCAACTCTCGTTTGAGTTTTCCGCTACCCAGTAAGCTTGCGAGCATGCCACCCTCGCCCTTGCGTGTGCGGTCAACTTCAAACCATAATTTGAGTTCTTGCTCGCTACGATGAGCGACAAATTCTAACTCACGCCACACGCCATGGTATGGCCCGTCAGTCGGCACCATCTCAAATTCTTGCACAAATGGCAGGTCGAACCCTTTCACTTCCTCACACTCCACTTGGCGAATACGCAAACCTTGCGCTTCAAATGCGGATAACACCGCATCCATTAGTGGATCAGGTCGAACGGTGAGGATGTCTTTATCGGTCGGGTCTAAAGCAGCAGCAACGTCCAAGCCGGTTTCGAGCCACACTTTGGCGTCACCAATGGTGACAGGCGTATTCCAAGGCACATCGAGCTGAACATCGAAGGTACGCTCTTCGCCGGAATGGATGGTAAACGCATAAGGGAGGCTCCACTTAGCAAGCACATGAGTCTGAGGTACTCGGCGCATGCTGTGTCCTTCTCGCGCACCACGATCATCAGGAGCTTCCGCGATATAGCGGCAACACAGTTTTAAATCGATGTTGTCGATCGCTTGTTCAGTAGCACCACCATAAACATGGATAGACACATCCACACTTTGACCAGGATATAGCACGTCTTGATTTAGGATTGAGTCAACCTTAGCGCTCCCAATCCCAAAGCTGGCAAGTGTCTTCTTCAAAAATGACATAGGCACCTCCTTCGTCGAGATCTCATACTACTACTGCTGATCGAGGGATCAAACAAAAATTGCCTCGATCATCGCGACAAAATGACAAAATCTAAACAATTCAATTGCTCAACTATCGACCAATTATTACAAGGATGCTAATCTTATACGTGATATGCATGCATATCGGTATTCCTGATTCATTAACTGGATTGGCGAGAGCCAGAAGAGTGATTCTTCAATCTTGTTGGAGCCTAGCTCATAATGATTCAGGCCATTACATCGGCAATGGATATGCCTGACAGTTAGGTAAATTAATGCGCCCAACAACAGTCAGGTTCGCACACACTAATACTAGTGCAATGCGCCGCCGCAGTGGCTTTACTACTGCACCAAAGGCAAAGCAAGTTGCGCCAGCAATGACATTGGTTGAGAAGACAGCAATGATGTCGAGTGTTCCGGCCAAAGTTATCAAAGCAGCTTAATCAAAAGCGCGGCGCCAGCTGCGCTTTTTTCTTTGCACGCGACTCAAACCACCTCAACGACTTAGAGCAAAACACAGTGAAATAGATAGTTTTTCCTATTTGGTCTTCGCAAAGCAATTTGGTACCTTTACAGCTAATTACACCTATAAATTCTGTGGAGAAAGAAATGAAGTGTCATCGCATTGAAGAGCTGCTTGAGCTACTAGAGCCTGAATGGCATAAAGACCAAGAAATGAACCTACTGCAGTTCATCGTGAAGCTAGCGAAAGAAGCAGGCTACGAAGGTAAGCTAGAAGATCTGACCGACGACGTGCTGATCTACCACCTTAAAATGCGTAACAGCAGCAAAGACGAAATGATCCCAGGTCTTAAGAAAGACCAAGAAGATGATTTTAAAACTGCGATTCTGCGCGCTCGTGGCATCATCAAATAACCGGCTCAACAACCCAGTATTCTTTAAGCGACTCCCTCAAATGAGTCGCTTTTTTATAACTAAAATTTTTAGTCCCACAGTTGGTTATAACTGTTCAGCCAATTATCAGGTTAACTGTACTGACTTTTGTTGTTAAACGTTGACTGCGTTAAAGAAAAGGAATTGTTATTGATTGTATAATCGCCGTTCATCAGTATTTACTAAAATAATTATGTCCGGTCATGATTTATGATAAGGACGAAGTAGCAATGTCATCGAGCGACATCAATAGAAATGACGCCATACATTATAAAAGCCTAAGAAGGATGAGTGCATGAGTCAGGATAAGATCGATATCAAAGATGTGACTCCTAAAACCTACAACCCTAAGACTCATAAAGGGAATGGGGATCGGTTCAACCCAAGTAATCGCATCTATGTACGCGAAAGCAAAGGGACTTACCAGAAACTGCGTCGTTACGGTGGTTGGTTCTTACTGCTTCTCTTCGCTTTGATACCGTGGATTCCTTACGGTGAACGTCAAGCGATCTTGCTCGATATTGGCAACCAGCAGTTCAACTTTTTCGGTACCACGTTGTATCCGCAAGATCTTACCCTACTCGCCTTGCTATTTGTGATCGCAGCGTTTGGGTTGTTCTTTATTACCACCTTCTTAGGTCGAGTTTGGTGTGGCTATCTCTGCCCACAAACCGTCTGGACCTTCATGTATATCTGGTTTGAAGAGAAACTGGAAGGTAGTGCCAATAAGCGTCGTAAGCAGGACTCCAATAAGCTGACGGCGAATTTAGCGATGCGTAAAACCGTCAAACATATAGCTTGGTTTGCCATTGCGCTCGCCACTGGTTTTACTTTTGTTGGCTACTTCGTTCCAATGAAGCAATTGGTTATCGACTTTTTCACTTTTAACGCCAACTTCTGGCCCGTCTTTTGGGTAATGTTCTTTGCCATTTGTACTTATGGTAATGCTGGTTGGATGCGTTCCATCATGTGTATTCACATGTGTCCTTACGCGCGCTTCCAGTCTGCCATGTTCGATAAAGACACCTTTATCGTTGGCTATGATGCAAAACGTGGTGAAAAACGTGGTCCACGTCCACGCAAAGCCGATCCAAAGCAACTTGGTTTGGGGGATTGTATTGATTGTGATTTGTGTGTGCAGGTGTGCCCAACAGGTATCGATATTCGTGACGGCTTACAATATGAATGTATTAACTGTGGCGCCTGTATTGATGCGTGTGACAACACCATGGATCGCATGGGCTACGAGAAAGGCCTAATTAGTTACACCACCGAGCACCGCTTATCGGGTAAGAGTACCAAAGTCATGCGTCCGAAGCTGCTGGGCTATGGAGCTGTGCTACTGGTCATGATTGGTCTGTTCTTTGCCCAAATTGCAGCGGTAGACCCAGCCGGCATGAGTGTTATTCGTGACCGTAACCAACTGTTCCGCGTAAATAGCTCGGGAGAAGTAGAAAACACCTACACCCTCAAGGTGATCAACAAAACTCAGCAAGTGCAAGAGTACTCGTTGGATGTTGAAGGGCTATCCGATGTAAGCTGGTATGGTAAGCAGACAATTCAGGTACAGCCAGGTGAGGTATTGAACTTACCAATGAGTCTTGGTGCGGATCCTGACAAGCTAAACTCTGCGATTACGACAATTCAGTTTATACTCACCGATAAGAGCAACGAATTCACCACTGAAGTAGAAAGCCGCTTTATAAAAAAACTATAGCGCTACTTCAGTGACTAACGGAAAAAGGCTCAGTAATGAGCCTTTTTGTTTATATGTCCCAAAGCATGTTTAACTTTGACGCCCTTACCCCAGACTTCATGTGGTACGCGTTAGAAAGCATCGGCGTTCGCGCAGAATCAGGCTTTCTTCCCCTCAATAGCTACGAAAACCGTGTTTATCAATTCACTGACGAAGAGCGTCGTCGTTATGTCGTCAAGTTCTACCGCCCTGAACGTTGGAGCAACGAACAGATCCAAGAGGAGCACGACTTCACTTTAGAACTAATTGGTAACGAAATCCCCGTCGCACCACCTGTGCGCATCAACGGTGAAACCCTGCATCACTATCAAGGCTATGCCTTTGCGCTGTTTGATAGCGTGGGTGGTCGCCAATACGAGGTTGACAATTTAGATCAGCTCGAAGGTGTAGGGCGTTTCCTTGGTCGCATCCACAAAGTGGGTAGCCGCCAAGCCTTCCAACATCGCCCAACGATTGGCTTGCAAGAATACCTGTATCAACCAAGAAAGATTCTGCAAAACGCCAACATGATTCCAATGCACTTGGAGAACAGCTTCTTCAATGACTTGGATATGCTGATCAAATCGATTGAAAGCCACTGGCAAGAAGGCTTCAATACCATTCGGCTGCATGGCGATTGCCACCCAGGCAACATTTTGTGGCGAGATGGCCCTATGTTTGTTGATTTGGATGACGCTCGTAACGGCCCTGCTGTGCAGGACTTATGGATGCTGCTTAATGGGGAGCGCCAAGACAAACTGATGCAGCTGGATATTGTTTTAGAAGCTTATCAAGAGTTTTGCGACTTTAACCCCGCAGAATTGAAACTAATTGAGCCACTTCGCGGTCTACGAATGGTGCACTATATGGCATGGCTAGCAAAACGTTGGCATGACCCAGCGTTTCCTCTCGCTTTTCCATGGTTTAATGAGCCAAAATACTGGGAAGGTCAGGTCCTTGCATTTAAAGAGCAGATCGCCGCTTTAGAAGAAGCACCGCTGTCTTTAATGCCTCAATGGTAAGTCAGGCCACAAATTCAAAAATGGAGATATTTCGATGAAAAAACTGTTCGCACTGTTTTCTATGCTGATGCTAAGCCTGTCGGCACATGCAGCGCAATTCAAAGAAGGTGAACATTACAAAGTATTGGATCTTGAGGCATCAAAAAAACCTCTTGTGACGGAGTTTTTCTCTTTCTACTGCCCGCACTGTAATAGCTTTGAACCTGTTATCCAGCAACTGAAAAAGCAGTTGCCAGAAGGCACTAAACTACTAAAAAACCACGTTTCTTTCATGGGTGGCAACATGGGCCCATCAATGAGCAAAGCCTACGCGACCATGGTTGCACTAAAAGTGGAAGACAAAATGGTGCCAGTGATGTTTAACCGCATCCACAATCTAAAGAAGGCGCCACGTAACGATGAAGAGCTTCGCCAAATCTTCCTTGATGAAGGTGTAGACGCGAAGAAATTCGACTCTGCATTCAAAGGCTTTGCGGTTGATTCCATGGTTCGCCGTATGGACAAGCAATTTGAAAACAGCGGTCTAACCGGCGTTCCTGCGGTTATCGTTAACAACAAATACCTAGTTCAAGCACAAAGCATCAAGACGATGGATGAGTACTTCTCTCTGGTGAACTACTTGCTGACACTAAAATAAGCGCATCGATATCAATCAAAAGGGGAGCTCATCGCTCCCCTTTGTTTATTTGTAAATCTCTTGTAGCAACCGATCTTTTTCTTGCCACACATCACCCAACCATTGCTGAAATTGTCGCTTATAGGGCTTATCGTTAAAGTAATCACCAAGCACTCGTTCATCGACGGGCAACACATTCACACGCACAACAACCTTGCCCATTCGGCCCATTAATAAATCCTTGAATGGCTTATTTGTATTTTCTGGGTACGCAAGCGTCACATCGATAATGTTCTCGAACTGCTCCCCCATTGCCGCTAACGTGTATGCGATCCCGCCCGATTTTGGTTGCAGCAAATATTGGTAGCTCGTCTTACTCTTACGCTGTTTTTCTTCGGTAAATCGAGTGCCTTCGACATAATTAACCACTGTGGTTGGTGCATGTTTGAACTTGGCGCACGAGCGACGTGTCGTCTCTAAATCTTGACCTCGTTTGTGCGGGTTGCGGATCAGATACTCTCGCGAATAACGACGCATAAATGGCATGTCGAGCGCCCAACACGCCATCCCAATGAAAGGCACATACAACAGTTGTTGTTTGAGGAAAAACTTCGGCATAGGTATGCGGTCTTTAAACACGCAGCAAAGCACCACAATATCGGTCCAACTGAGATGATTACTGATCAGCAGATACCACCCGTCTTTTTTCAGCGCCTCACCGCCCTGAACATCCCAGTCAACACGGTTAGAAACAGCCAGAATGCCCGCATTAACGGTAGCCCATAACCACATCACCTTGTTGGCACAAGCGGTCGCTTTCGCTTTTAGCTCCACGCTTGGAAGCAATACTTTAAACACAGCGATAATACAAATTGCGAGTGAACACAGCGCAGAATTGAGAATCACAAAAGAAGCGTTAAAAAAAAATAACAAATATGCCAACATGATAGTCAAACAACAGTGATAATGTGTGAAGAATAAAACAGCGTGTAATTATACTGCGCCTTTGCCACACTGGAATATGCGTGGGAATGGTCAGATTTGTTACCTCAACCAATATTTGCACCACTCATTCGACAATAAGGAGATAACGAATGAAACCAAGGCTAATTCTCTTGCCTTTGGCCTTTGTCGTCAGTTCTGCTCAGGCTCAACTCGCTGAAACCGCAGGTTTTGGCGGTGAAATTTCGCTGAATGCCGGATTTGTATCATCAGAATCCAACTTCAATACGGAAAATAGTAACACCATCGATTCTCTCGATAAGCGCGCCGATAGTGACAGTTCCGTTATCGCTGCGCCGCTAGGAAGCATTACTTACACTTTTGGTAACCGACTCAATCACCAAGTGTACGCGGGTACCACACGTTCCGATGTCGCGGTTGGTACACTCGCTTTTCAGCTGGGCTATCAACACGAGTTGCCATCCGGCACCGTGCTCGATATTTCCTATCTACCGACCGTGCTCAAAAGCGAAACTTGGCGTAACCCATATCAAGTCGGAATCGCCCGTCAAGAAACGGATGTGGACGGCAATGCCTATCGCTTTCAAATCAAGGGATTGATTGATAAAAACTTCAACCTTGATCTCGCTTATGCTGATAAAGACATTGAGCAAGAAGAAGTAACGGACCGTTCACTCGCTCGCGATGCGAGCCTTTACTACGTTAAAGGTGACTATCGGATTTCACTTAATCAAACATCCATGTTGCAACCGGCGTTTACCTACATTAATCAAGATGCCGACGGTAAGGCGGAATCATTTAATTCGTACGGGTTTGACATCAGTTGGTTTAAATTTATCAACCGCCATCGGTTGGCCCTCACCGCAGGTTATGCATGGAAAGACTATCAAGCCGCTAGCCAAACTTTTGCTAAAACACGAAATGACGACACCGTCAGCCTATTTGCAGCCTATGAATATCAAAACGTATTTGACTGGCAAAACTGGTCGTTTATCTCTTTAGCTGGCTACAGCCAAACGGAATCCAATATCACGTTCTATGATGAGAAAGAGTACCTGTTGTCTCTTGGTCTCAACTACACCTTCTAACGTCCTTCATCGCAACAAGACACTTACAACACTTGTTGCGGTGATATTTGCACGTCTCTATACCGCTTGCGCCGTGAGTTGTTTCAGTAAGCGATCCATCGCTCGATACCCAAGCGCCTCGGCTAAGTGCGCTCGTTCAATCTGCTCCGCCCCATCAAGATCTGCTATCGTTCGTGCTACTTTGATAATGCGATGATACGCGCGAATCGAAAGCCCCAAACGATGCAAAGCGGTTTCAAGAAACTCCGCATCACTTTTGTGTAAGGGGCAAAACGCCTCGATTTCTCGACTGCCTAACAAAGCATTTACCTTACCGCTGCGGTTCAACATATTGGTACGCGCATGATTCACACGTTCTTTAACGATAGCGGTCGGCTCGCCGCGATCACCACCTTCTGCTAATGTCCCTTTGGGCAGAGCAGGGATTTCTAAAGACATATCAAAGCGATCTAACAATGGTCCAGATAATCGACCAAGGTAGCGCAAAATAGCTTGTGGATTGGTGCGAGCTTGATTGCCTTCATAATATCCTGTCGGACTTGGGTTCAATGCTCCAACTAATTGGAAGCGAGCCGGAAAGCGTGTTTTACCTTGCGCTCGAGAGATAATGATCTCGCCAGATTCGAGCGGTTCGCGTAACGAGTCTAGAACTTTACGATCAAATTCGGGCATTTCATCGAGAAACAACAAGCCGTTGTGGGCTAAAGAGATCTCCCCGGGTCTGGGTACCGAGCCACCGCCAACTAATGCAGCCATTGAACTTGAATGATGCGGAGAGCGAAACGGACGCGACTTCCAATTGTGCTCATTAATTTCACTCTGCGTCAGCGACGCCACCGAAGCGGTTTCCATTGCTTCTTCGTCACTCATCTCCGGTAGTAAGTCACACAAACGCGAAGCCAACATGGTTTTCCCGGTACCTGGCGGGCCAAGGAAAAGTAAGTTGTGGTTTCCTGCAGCAGCAATCTCCAGTGCGCGCTTACCTTGTTGTTGGCCAATAATATCTTGTAAGTCTCGACCATGTTTTTCGACTATTTTGCGCTTAGGCGTTTGAAAAAGATTCAGCCGATGTTGGCCACAAAGCTCGGCACATACTTCCAGTAGAGATTGAGCCGATTTATGTTGTTCCTTCCCCACTAGCGCCGCTTGATCGCCATTCACATGTGGGACCACTAAATGACGCTGAATTTTACTGGCTTCCAACGCAGCAGGCAGCACACCTTTTACAGGTCTCAGACCACCAGATAGCGCTAACTCACCCACAAATTCGTAGTTTTTGAGCTTATCTGTCGCGATTTGCTCCGAAGCGGCCAAAATTCCCAATGCAATAGGAAGATCAAAACGCCCTCCCTCCTTGGGTAGATCTGCCGGAGCCAAGTTCACGGTGATCCGCTTAGCTGGAAACTGAAAATTAGAATTAATGATCGCGCTACGAACGCGATCTTTGGACTCTTTTACCGTCGTCTCTGGCAAGCCTACTAAGGTAAACCCTGGCATGCCATTGCTGATATGAACTTCTACACTAACCGATGGCGCTTGCACCCCGACGCTTGCTCGACTATGAATGATTGCCAGCCCCATACGTTCCTCAATTTATTGAACACTCTGTAAACAAATGTTTTATCTAGTTGGTTATGTTATATACCGCGTCTCAATTGAGAGTTAATGTGAAAAAAGAATGACTTTTTGCTTGTCATGCAGCGGAATTGTGTGATACCACTAATGACGCAAACAATTTCGTAGAACATTACACAACATTTTTTAACGAAAAAAGAACGACAGACAGATGAACCTTTTCGCTCATATCAACGCACTGCTAGCCCTGATTATCGTGGTCATTATTGGCACCGCGCGGGGTATTGTGGGCGAAAGGTAACCACAAATTACAAAAAACCCCCGCACTGAAAAGTCCGGGGGTTTTTTTACAACTACAAGTTGTCATCTGTCTAACCCTCGGACAGTTTAACGGGAAGAATGGGAGTGCACATGAAGTGCAATAAATATGGCAATCGCTACGAGCCACAACGTAGCAAAGGAGGTTTACGATGACTGGTGCACAACTTGTCGTAGCCGCTTTAAGACAGCAAGGCATCGAAACCGTTTTTGGCTACCCTGGCGGGGCCATCATGCCAATCTACGATGCTTTGTATGACGGAGGGGTGGAGCACATCCTATGCCGTCATGAGCAAGGGGCTGCCATGGCCGCCATCGGTATGGCTCGTTCCACTCAAGACGTTGCCGTGTGCATGGCAACTTCCGGCCCAGGGGCCACTAACCTTGTTACCGGCCTTGCCGACGCTTTCCTTGACTCCGTACCTCTAGTTGCCATCACAGGCCAGGTTGCTAGCTCTCATATCGGTACCGATGCATTCCAAGAAATGGATGTGATCGGAATGTCCCTAGCCTGTACTAAGCACAGCTATCTCGTGACCGAAATTGAAGACCTAGCGCCAACGCTAGCCGAAGCGTTTGAAGTGGCCAAAACGGGTCGTCCGGGTCCAGTCATTGTCGATATCGCCAAAGACGTTCAACTGGCTCAAACCCCAACAGATCTACTGCCTCCATATGTTGCGCCTGCAATCGAAGATGTCAGCGCTGAAGATATCAAACGTGCGCAAGATGTACTGGCAGCCTCAACTCGCCCAGTGTTGTATGTTGGTGGTGGCGTGCAACTCGCGAAAGCAACCGATGCAGTACGCGAATTCCTTCGCTTAAACCCAATGCCAGCAGTTAGTACACTAAAAGGCCTCGGTACCATTGAACGCCATGACCCTCACTATCTTGGTATGTTGGGCATGCACGGCACCAAAGCCGCTAACCTAGTGGTTCAAGAAGCCGATCTATTGATTGTGGTTGGCGCGCGTTTTGATGACCGTGTGACGGGTAAGCTCGACACGTTTGCACCAAATGCGAAAGTGATTCACATCGACATTGATGCTGCGGAGATTCATAAACTGCGCCACGCCAACGCACCATTACGTGGCGACATCAACACCATTCTTCCTCAGCTAGAGCTGACTCAAGATATCTCACCGTGGGTTCATCACAGTGAAAGTCTGCGCAGCGGCTTTAAGTGGCGTTACGACCACCCGGGCGAGTTAATCTACGCACCGCTATTGCTTAAACAACTGTCAGACATGATGCCAGACAGCTCAATTGTCTCGACTGATGTCGGTCAGCACCAGATGTGGGCAGCGCAACATATCCAGCCACGCGAACCACAAAATTTCATCACTTCTGCTGGCCTTGGCACCATGGGCTTTGGCTTGCCAGCAGCGATGGGGGCAGCAGTCGCACGTCCTGATGATCAGTCTATCCTTATTACAGGTGACGGTTCATTTATGATGAACGTGCAGGAATTGGGCACGCTGAAGCGTCGTCAGATTCCAGTGAAGATTGTCCTTCTTAATAACCAACGTCTTGGCATGGTTCGCCAATGGCAATCGCTGTTTTTCGACGGTCGCCACAGTGAAACCATTCTTGATGACAACCCAGATTTCGTGATGCTAGCCAAAGCGTTCGATATCCCGGGCAAGACCATCACCAAGAAAGAAGAAGTGGAGCCAGCGCTGAAAGAGATGCTAGCGAGTGAAACTTCTTACATGCTTCACGTTTTGATTGATGAAGAAGAAAACGTGTGGCCATTGGTGCCACCTGGCGCATCAAACAGTGATATGTTGGAAAATACATAGGAGACAATCGCATGGACAGATATTTACTCGACATCAAAGCCGATGACAAACCGGTACTGTTGGAGCGCGTTCTACGTGTGATTCGTCACCGAGGCTTCGTGATCAAACAAGTCGCTGCTACGCAAAACCATGAAAGTAAAGTAGCCAGCGTCGAGATCATTGTCGACAGCGATCGACCAATCTCGTTTTTGATCAATCAAATAGAGAAGTTGTGGGACGTTCGTAAGGTTGAGGTGCTAAAAATCCGCAACGATGAACTGCCAAATCACAACTTACAACAACACGTAAGTGCATAAGGAAGGCAACAAATGGCAACGAAAACTGCAGATTTCATTTGGTTTAATGGTGAGATGGTTCCATGGGCAGAGGCGAACGTTCACGTTCTAACTCACGCAATGCATTATGGTACATCCGTGTTTGAAGGCGTGCGCTGTTATAACACACCAAAAGGCCCAATTGTCTTCCGTCACCGTGAGCATGCACAACGTTTAAAAGATTCCGCCAAGATTTACCGTTTCCCGATCCCTTTTTCTGTAGAAGAAATCATGGAAGCGACCCGCGAAACACTGCGCCAAAACAAACTCGATAGCGCTTACATTCGTCCATTAGGTTTTGTCGGTAATGTTGGTTTGGGCGTGTGCCCACCAGTTGGCACTGAAATGGATCTAATCATTGCGGCATTTCCTTGGGGCTCTTACTTAGGCGAAGAAGCGCTAGAGAAAGGCGTGGATGCGATGATTTCAAGCTGGAACCGCGCGGCACCAAACACCATCCCGACAGCAGCCAAGGCCGGCGGTAACTACCTATCTTCACTACTGGTTGGTGGTGAAGCCCGTCGTCACGGATACGACGAAGGTATCGCACTGAGCGTTGATGGTTACCTATCTGAAGGGGCTGGCGAAAACATCTTCGTTATCAAAGATGGCGTGATCACCACACCACCAGCAACCAGCGCGATTCTGCCAGGCATCACTCGTGATTCGATCATGACGATTGCACGCGATAAAGGCTACGAAGTACGTGAAGCCAATATTGCACGTGAAGCGCTTTACCTTGCCGATGAAGTCTTCATGACAGGTACGGCAGCTGAAATTGTGCCAGTGGCAACCATCGACAAAATTGAAGTGGGCACAGGTAAACGCGGCCCAATCACTAAAGAACTACAAGCAGCCTACTTTGGCCTATTTGACGGCACCACGGAAGATAAGTGGGGCTGGTTAGACTATGTGTACCCAGAACAGAAGTAAGAAGGATTTAAGAAATGCCAAAATATAGATCAGCAACCACAACACATGGTCGTAACATGGCGGGTGCACGAGCACTATGGCGTGCAACGGGTGTGAAAGAAGAAGACTTCGGTAAACCAATCATTGCCGTCGTAAACTCGTTTACTCAATTTGTTCCGGGTCACGTACACCTAAAAGACATGGGTCAGCTTGTAGCGCGTGAAATCGAAAAAGCCGGCGGCATCGCAAAAGAATTCAACACCATCGCGGTTGATGATGGTATCGCAATGGGTCACGGCGGCATGCTGTACTCACTGCCTTCACGCGAACTAATCGCAGACTCAGTAGAATACATGGTCAACGCGCACTGTGCCGATGCCATGGTATGTATCTCTAACTGTGACAAAATCACTCCGGGAATGTTGATGGCATCTATGCGTCTCAACATCCCGGTTATCTTTGTCTCTGGTGGTCCAATGGAAGCGGGTAAAACCAAGCTTTCTGATCAGATCATCAAACTAGACCTTGTTGATGCGATGATCCAAGGCGCGGATCCAAAAGTGTCTGATGAGCAAAGTGAGCAGATCGAACGTAGCGCATGTCCAACGTGTGGATCGTGTTCAGGCATGTTCACCGCAAACTCGATGAACTGTCTAACAGAAGCCCTGGGGCTTTCTCAGCCGGGCAACGGTTCTATGCTGGCGACGCACGCAGACCGTGAACAGCTGTTCCTTAATGCAGGTCGTCGCATCGTTGAACTGACTCGTCGTTACTACGAGCAAGATGACGAATCAGCACTGCCTCGCAACATCGCTACGTTTGATGCCTTCGAAAATGCAATGGCACTGGATATCGCCATGGGTGGCTCAACCAACACCATTCTGCACCTACTGGCCGCGGCGCAAGAAGGTGAAGTGGATTTCGATATGGAAGATATCGATCGCCTATCACGTCAAGTACCACACCTATGTAAAGTGGCACCATCTACCCAGAAATATCACATGGAAGACGTACACCGCGCAGGTGGCGTAATGGCGATTCTTGGTGAATTGGATCGTGCTGGTCTACTGCACAATGATGCTCGCACCGTACTGGGTCTTTCAATGAAAGAGCAGTTGGCAAAATACGACATCATCCAAACGGAAGACGAAGAGGTACTTAAGTTCTACCGCGCAGGCCCAGCGGGTATTCGTACCACCCAAGCGTTTTCGCAAGATTGTCGTTGGGATCGCCTTGATGACGACCGTGCAGAAGGTTGTATTCGCGCGAAAGACAACGCCTTCAGCCAAGAAGGTGGCCTAGCCGTTCTATCAGGCAACATCGCATTGGATGGCTGTATCGTTAAGACAGCCGGTGTTGATGAGAGCATTCTTAAGTTCACTGGTCCAGCTGTGGTATTTGAGAGCCAAGAAGATGCGGTGGAAGGCATCTTGGGTGGCAAAGTCAAAGCAGGTGACGTGGTTGTTATCCGTTACGAAGGCCCTAAAGGTGGTCCGGGCATGCAAGAAATGCTTTACCCAACCACTTATCTAAAATCGATGGGCTTAGGTAAAGAGTGTGCGTTATTAACAGATGGCCGCTTCTCTGGAGGTACATCAGGACTCTCTATCGGCCATGCTTCTCCTGAAGCCGCTAACGGCGGTGCTATTGGACTGGTGAAACCGGGCGATATGATCGCGATTGATATTCCGAACCGTTCAATTTCACTCGAAGTGTCTGAACAAGAACTTGCAGAGCGCCGTGCAAAACAAGACGAACTTGGCTGGAAACCTGTTGATCGTCAAAGAGAAGTTTCCTTTGCACTTAAAGCGTACGCGAGCATGGCCACCAGTGCTGACAAGGGTGCAGTACGAGACAAGTCGAAGCTAGAGGGCTAGCAATGATGGAATCTCAACCCGAAAAGAAAGTAAATCAAACTGGCGCAGACTATCTGCGCCAAATCCTCCGCGCTCCGGTGTATGAAGTCGCAACAGTAACACCACTGCAAGAAATGCCTCGTTTATCTGCACGTATTGGTAACAATGTGCAAATCAAGCGCGAAGATCGCCAACCTGTGCACTCATTTAAATTACGCGGTGCGTACAACATGGTGGCAAGCCTAACTGAAGCACAGAAAGCCGCGGGGGTGATTGCAGCATCGGCAGGTAACCACGCTCAAGGCATGGCGCTGTCTGGCACTAAGCTAGGCATCAAAACCACCATCGTGATGCCAAAGACCACGCCGGATATCAAAGTCGACGCCGTACGCAGCTTTGGTGGCAATGTGGTGCTGCACGGCAGCAACTTTGATGAAGCAAAAGCAGAAGCCGAACGTTTGTCAGAGCAATATGGCTATACTTTTGTGCCCCCCTTTGATCACCCACTGGTGATTGCAGGTCAAGGCACCATCGGCATGGAAATGCTGCAGCAAAATGGTCACCTTGATTACATCTTCGTCCCTGTCGGTGGCGGCGGTTTAGCTGCCGGTGTTGCGGTACTCGTGAAGCAGCTCATGCCAGAAATCAAAGTCATTGCGGTCGAGCCAGAAGATTCATCATGCCTCAAAGCAGCATTGGATGCTGGTGAGCCAGTGGTACTAGACCAAGTCAGCATGTTTGCCGATGGCGTTGCAGTAAAGCGCATTGGTGAAGAGACTTTCCGTCTGTGCCAGAAGTACATTGATGGCCATATTGCAGTGTCCAGTGATGAAATCTGCGCAGCAGTAAAAGACATCTTTGAAGATACCCGTGCGATTGCTGAACCTTCGGGTGCGCTTGCTCTGGCGGGTTTGAAGAAATTTGCTGAGCAAAACAAATTGCAAGGTAAGAATCTAGGTACAGTATTGTCTGGCGCAAACACCAACTTCCACGGTCTACGTTATGTTTCTGAACGCTGCGAGCTTGGTGAAAAACGTGAAGGTCTGCTTGCCGTCACCATCCCTGAGCGTCAAGGTGCTTTCTTTGAGTTCTGTAACCTCATTGGCGGCCGTGCAGTTACGGAGTTTAACTATCGTTATAACGATGACGAACTCGCTAATATCTTTGTCGGTGTTCGTCTGCAAGGTGGTCAAGAAGAGTTGGAAAACATTATTCACGATCTACGTGAGGGTGGCTATCCGGTGGTTGACCTTTCTGACGATGAAATGGCGAAGCTACACGTTCGCTACATGATCGGCGGGAAGCCATCGAAGCAACTCAAAGAGCGACTCTACAGCTTTGAATTTCCAGAGTACCCAGGTGCCTTGCTGAAATTCTTAAGCACTCTTGGTACCCATTGGAATATTAGCTTGTTCAACTACCGTAACCACGGCGCAGACTACGGACGCGTTTTATGTGGTTTCGAGTTAGATGAAGGGGATTTAGCTCAATTTTCGGCACATTTGCGCGAACTTGGCTATCAATGCAAAGACGAAACAGACAACCCGTCTTACAAGTTCTTCCTGTCATAAAAAGCCACACTCCAAACATATCAAATAAAACACCTCGCTATTGCGAGGTGTTTTTTTATGACTGTAACCAATCTTGATGTAGCTGATTAGGCGATCCTAGGTAATCCACCATCCATTGGATCAATTTATGATTATCATCTTTGCGCCAGACCAAGCAACAATGACTGAGCGGCTTATCATCTGGCATCACCTTCTCCACCAGCACACCATCATTGATCAGTGGCGTTGCAATATGACGTGGCATGTAACCCACGCCAACTCCATTTTTCAAACATTCAATTGCACTGTACCAGTTGGGTAGTAACAATCGGCGTTGTTGCGGGTAATGGCCAGTATGGCGCTTTGGCAGCACGTTTGAAGTATCATCAAGGCAGATCGCCGGAAATTGACTCACAAACTCTTCAGTAAGCACTTGTTGGCGAACACAGGGATGAGCGGGAGACATCACAAATGCCCAATCCAATACGCCCATATCTTTGACTTCAAAATCCCCACCAACGGGAACCGCAGACGTGGCTCCAACGACTATATCAGCTCGTCCTTGTGCTATAGCCTCCCAAGAACCATTGAAGACCTCCATATTGATCTGCAATTCAGCAAATTCAAACTCGCGATAAAAATCTTCCACCAAAGGTTTGAGCTTCTCTAACTTCACCACGTTATCTAAGGTCAGCTTTAACGTGCTCTTCCATCCTTGAGCTGCTCGGCGTGTTTGTGCTTTCACCTCTTCCATTTGACGCAGCAAAGAGCGAGCCTCAGCCATAAAAAGTTCACCTGCTGGAGTTAACTCCACTTTCCTCGGTAAGCGTCGAAACAGCACCACATCTAAATCTTGCTCGACCTGCCTTACTCCATAACTGATGGCTGAAGGGACTTTATGCAGCACCTCAGCCGCAGCGGTGAAACTGCCTAAACGGGCAACCGTATCCAGCATTTCCAGAGACGCTTTAGAGAACATGATTTAACCTTTCAAAAAATTTGATTGATAACCAACAATTTTAGCGTTTTATTTTCTTAAAATCGAAAAATAGAATAATAAGGTAAATAAATCAGGGTTGGCGCCAACTGATGTTGATTAAAAAATGATTAAATAATTTGACTGGTTGAATCATGAAAATATCAAAACTACAGCTCATTTATCTGGCAGCATTATCGATGCTTGGCTTCGTTGCTACCGATATGTATCTGCCAGCATTCAAAGCGATGGAAATCGACTTTGCAACAGGCCCAGAGCAAATAGCGCTCTCTTTAACGGTATTCCTAGTTGGTATGGCGGTTGGCCAGCTAATGTGGGGATTGGCATCCGATAAATTTGGCCACCGCAATACACTCGCGGCCGGGTTAGTGCTGTTTACTATCGCGTCATTCGGTTTGGCTTTCTGTGACCAAGTATGGCAACTACTGACACTGCGCTTTATCCAAGCTATCGGTGTATGTGCACCAGCAGTGATCTGGCAAGCTATGGTCATTAAACGCTACTCAAGCAGCAGTCAGCAAATTTTCGCAACGATCATGCCGTTAGTCGCGCTATCACCAGCGCTAGCACCTCAATTAGGGGTAGTGTTGGCAGATAACTTCGGCTGGCACAGTATCTTTATTACGCTAACACTAGTTGGTGTCTTCTTGGTCTTTGCGACAATGGCCCAAAAAGACGAGAAAGCAGAAATCAAACAAACCAGTATGTCTGCCGACATCAAAGCGCTGCTGAGTTCTAAAAAGTACCTTGGCAACGTGTTTATGTTTGCGACGGCTTCGGCTGCATTCTTTGCTTACCTAACTGGTATGCCAGAAATCATGGCGCAACTAGGCTATGAAGCAAAAGATATTGGTTTGAGCTTTATCCCACAAACTATCGCGTTTATGGCTGGTGGTTACTTGGGTAAAGTCGGCGTTCGTAAATTTGGTGATGAAAAAGTTCTACGTCAATTGATTGGACTATTTAGTGTCGCGGCAATAATGATATTCATTGCCTCACAATGGGAACTGTCTTCTATCTGGCCAATTCTAGCGCCTTTCTGTTTAATTGCGGTAGCCAATGGTGCGCTATACCCAATCGTAGTAAACCGCGCGTTGGCAAGTGCTAAGCAAAGCCCTGCAACAGCTGCAGGCCTGCAAAACAGCTTACAAATTACTGTGAGCAGTCTATCAAGCGCATTAGTTGCTGCAATGGCAAGCCAAGCTCAAATGGTAACGGGCGTTGCAATCATCATCTGTATGGGTGGTCTTTGGATGGGTTACATCTTATCTAACCGTGAATTGTCTCAGCACTTCACGACTCCAGACAATGCTCGTGTAGTGAGTGAAGACGAACTTTAATTGTTCAGACAATAAAAAAGAGCCGCGTAATGCGGCTCTTTTTGTTTATAAGCTTTTCAACCCCCATTTCTTGGCAGTCAGCTTGAAAAAGCCTTGGGTCTTTTTCAGCTCAACCCAATGGTTGATGTAATTAATCCATACTTGATCGTCTTGCGGCAACAGCATCGCAATTGGTGTCGGTTTACGCGGAGCGGTCACTGGTACTATCGCCAGTTGTTTAAACTTGTCCACCAACGTCGCTGCTTCCACATTGGACGTCACCGATACATCGGCCCTGCGAGCTAGTAATTCTTGGAAGTCGCGCGCTGGCGCTTCAATCACAATGTGTTGAGCCAGCGGGAAAAACTCTTTCACCATTTTTTCTTGCACCGTTCCTAGTGTCGCCGCGACTTTCACATCAGGCGTATTAAAATCTGCCCAATCAGAGAATTTGGCGAGATCTTTCTTTTGCACAACGGGTACAAAGGCAAGGTAGAAATACGGTTGGCTGTATCCAGCGACTTTCGCGCGCGACATATTCAGGGACGCGCTGCCAGTAATATCGTATTTGTTGGCAGTAATGCCATTGACTAGCGTTTTCCAATCCGTGGCTACATACTCTACTTTTACACCGAGATCTTTAGCAAGTTCTGTCGTTACGTCGATATCAAAGCCACGATAACTGTTGGTTGCAGGGTCTTTCATCGTCATCGGATTCCAATCTCCCGTCGTTCCAACTCGGAGTACACCACTGTCTAAAATGGATTGAAGACGGCTTTCAGCATGAGCAATTTGAGTTGCAGCAAGTAAACACATTCCTAGCGCTAGTAAAATCTTTTTCATTTTTATTCCCTTAAAAATAATGACCTTATACGGTTTAATGATTAACCTTTATTAAAGCTCTATTGATAACATAGCAGCAACAATGGAAGTTTTTTAGTTAATTCAGGGAGTAAATGTGACCTTTCGAACTCTATGGCTGATTTCGCTGCTGTTGCTCACAGGTTGCTCAGATTATCAATGGGGCTGGTATGTACTCGATCCTTCTACGGAGCAAGGACTCACCAATCTGAAGTTTTTAATCGCCGGATTTAGTGACACCATCCAAGTATCACTCCTCAGTATGTTATTTGCCATGACCTTAGGTTTAATCATCGCCCTACCGGCTCTGTCGAACTCTCCCTACTTGAAGTGGATCAACCGCATTTATGTCGAGGTAGTCCGTTCAGTGCCTGTTTTAGTCTTACTACTTTGGGTGTATTACGGCATGCCAACGCTGTTGGATGTCTCACTCAATCACTTTTGGGCGGGTGTTATTGCCCTGACCATTGCTGAGAGTGCGTTTATGGCGGAGGTGTTTCGCGGCGGAATCCAAGCCATCAGTCGTGGCCAGCATGAAGCGGCTGAATCTTTGGGCTTAAGCTATTGGCAAAAGATGCACTTGGTAATTCTTCCCCAAGCGTTTCGACAAATTCTCCCACCATTGGGCAATCAATTTGTGTATATCCTGAAGATGAGTTCTTTGGTTAGTGTGATTGGTTTGAGCGATCTCACTCGCCGTGCCAATGAGCTGGTGGTGAATGAGTACTTACCCCTAGAGATTTATACCTTCCTCGTTTTGGAGTACTTGTTGCTCATTCTATTCGTATCCCAAGCTGTTCGTTGGCTCGAAAAACGCATCGCCATTCCCAGTTACTAACGATGAAGCCTTTAGCTAGAAACAACAAAGCCGCTCTTGTTGAGCGGCTTTGACAATATAGCGACAGAGTGCAGGTACTGCTTATTTCTGTTTTACAGGGCGTTGCCAGCCATTAATTTTGCGCTCTTTGACGCGAGTAATCACTAACTCGCCTTCTTCAACATCTTTTGTCAGCGTCGTGCCTGCACCGATGGTTGCGCCATCAGCGATAGTGACAGGAGCCACCAACTGGCTATCAGAACCAACAAAGACATCATTACCGATGATGGTTTTAAACTTGTTCGCACCATCGTAGTTACAAGTAATCGTACCGGCACCGATGTTCGTACGTTGACCGATTTCAGCATCACCAAGGTAAGTTAGATGGTTCGCTTTTGAGCCTTCTCCGATACGCGCATTTTTCACTTCTACGAAGTTACCCACATGGGAATCGTTACGCATCTCAGCACCAGGACGAAGGCGAGTAAATGGACCAACGGTACATTCTTCACCAACCGTTGCACCTTCAATCACACTGTAAGGGCGAACGATGGTGTTGTCGTCGATTTCGCAATCTTTCAGTACACAGCCAGCACCGATAACCACGTTATCACCGAGTGATACTTTACCTTCAATGATAACATTCACGTCAATTTCACAGTCCATACCGCACTGCAACTCACCACGCAAATCAAAGCGTGCTGGATCGCGTAGCATCACACCTTGCTCTAGTAGCTTCTGAGCTTGCATTGATTGGAAGGCACGCTCTAGACGAGCCAGTTGAGCACGGTCGTTGACCCCTTCCACTTCAATCGCGTTTACTGGGTGTACTGCCTCGACGGCGCGACCTTCATCGTGTGCGGCTGCAATAACGTCAGTTAGGTAGTACTCGCCTTGCGCGTTGTTATTGTTTAAGCCAGACAACCAACGCTTAAGATCCCCACCAGTCGCAACCATCACGCCAGTGTTGATCTCTTTAATTTGCTTTTGTTCTTCCGTTGCGTCTTTTTGCTCAACAATCGCAACAACAGGACCATTTTTACGAATAATACGACCATAACCTGTAGGGTTATCAAGCATCACTGTAAGCAGTGCAATACCACCAGTTGGTTGAGCATCCAACAAGTTCTCGATGGTTTCGGCTGAGATTAATGGCACATCACCATAAAGCACGAGGATTTTCTCATCATCTTCAAAGCGAGGAGATGCTTGGTCAACCGCATGGCCAGTTCCCAACTGATCCGCTTGCAGCACCCAGTTTACTGGCTCTTCAGCAAGAGTGGTTTGCATTTGATCACCACCGTGACCAAATACTAAGTGAATATTTTGTGCACCAAGACCAGTACATGTATCAATCACATGTTTTGCCATTGGCTTCCCTGCCAAAGTGTGTAGCACTTTAGGCATGTTCGAATGCATACGGGTACCTTTACCCGCAGCAAGAATCACAGCACTGAATTTCATTGAGAACCTATTGACGTTTTATGTTAATTGGCCGTTATTTTAAACAGCTCTTTTAAAATAGTTAATGGAGTAAGGTAAATTTCCAACTAAAATTAATCAAAAAGGCGACCATTTGGCCGCCTTTTGTCATGCAACGTTGCTAATTGAGCTTAGCGACGCTTTTTTGTCAGCTCGATAACTCGTAGCTGAGCAATGGCTTTAGCCAGTTCACTGGCCGCTTGTGCGAAGTCCATGTCACCATGCTGATTCTGGATTTGCTCCTCAGCGCGGCGCTTGGCTTCTTCTGCCTTCGCTGCGTCTAGCTCTTCACCACGGATAGCGGTATCAGCCAGTACAGTCGCTGTACCAGGCTGAATCTCTACCATACCACCAGAAACATAAATGATTTCTTCGTGGCCGTGCTGTTTCACAATACGCACCATACCAGGCTTGATAGCGGTCAGCAGCGGTGTGTGACCATGGAAAATACCAAGTTCACCTTCGCTACCGGTCACCTGAAACGTTTCAACACGACCAGAGAAGATTTTCTTCTCAGCGCTTACTACGTCTAGGTGAAAGGTTATTGCTGCCATATCGCCTCCTAGTTAGCCTTATAGCTTCTTCGCATTCTCAATAGCATCGTCGATGCTACCGCAGTACATGAATGCCTGCTCAGGAATGTCGTCGTATTCACCAGCTAGTAGACCTTTGAAGCCACGTAGAGTCTCTTTTAGAGGTACGTAAATACCAGGGTCACCTGTAAATACTTCTGCTACGTGGTAAGGCTGAGTTAGGAAACGCTCAATCTTACGTGCACGAGATACAACTTGCTTATCTTCTTCAGATAGCTCGTCCATACCTAGGATAGCAATGATGTCTTTCAGCTCTTTGTAGCGCTGAAGTGTCTGCTGAACGCCACGAGCAACTTCGTAGTGATCTTGACCAACTACTAGTGGATCAAGCATACGAGATGTTGAATCTAGTGGGTCGATCGCAGGGTATAGACCCATTGCAGCGATGTTACGGTTAAGTACAACCGTTGCATCCAAGTGCGCGAACGTGGTTGCTGGAGACGGGTCAGTCAAGTCATCCGCAGGTACGTATACCGCCTGTACAGACGTGATAGAACCTGATTTCGTTGACGTGATACGCTCCTGAAGTACACCCATCTCTTCTGCAAGAGTTGGCTGGTAACCTACCGCAGAAGGCATACGACCTAGCAGTGCCGATACCTCTGTACCTGCAAGTGTGTAACGGTAGATGTTATCAATGAACAGTAGTACGTCACGACCTTCGTCACGGAAACGTTCTGCCATTGTTAGACCAGTCAGTGCAACACGTAGACGGTTACCTGGTGGCTCGTTCATCTGACCGTAAACCATCGCTACTTTCGATTCTTCAGGCTTCTCAACGTTTACAACGCCCGCTTCCTGCATCTCGTAGTAGAAATCGTTACCTTCACGAGTACGCTCACCAACACCCGCAAATACGGATAGACCTGAGTGCTGTAGTGCGATGTTGTTGATAAGTTCCATCATGTTAACGGTCTTACCTACACCTGCACCACCGAATAGACCGATTTTACCACCCTTAGCGAATGGACAAATTAGGTCGATTACTTTAACGCCCGTTTCTAGAAGTGCGATCTCGTTTGATTGTTCTTCGTAGCTTGGTGCGCTGCGGTGGATAGAGTAAACCTCTTCCGCGCCCACTTCACCACGCTCATCAATCGCGTCACCTAGGACGTTCATGATACGACCTAGAGTTTTAGTACCGACTGGTACTGAAATTGGAGCGCCAGTGTTAACCACTTCAACTCCACGACGTAAACCATCAGAGCTACCCATTACGATACAACGAACTACGCCACCGCCTAGCTGTTGTTGAACTTCAAGAACTAGACGCTCTTTTGAGTCCGTTACGTTTAGAGCGTCATATACACTAGGTACATTGCTCTGTGGGAACTCTACGTCGACTACCGCACCGATGATCTGTACGATCTTACCTGTAGCCATCGTTAATCCTCTAAACTATTTCGTTTTACCTAAGCTTAAACCGCAGCAGCACCACCAACGATTTCCGATAGTTCTTGTGTGATCGCAGCCTGACGGGCTTTGTTGTACACAAGTTCCAAATCGTCAATCAAGTTGGTTGCGTTATCCGTTGCAGCCTTCATCGCAATCATTCGAGCCGCTTGTTCACAAGCAAGGTTCTCAACCACACCTTGGTATACCTGAGACTCTACGTAACGCACTAGTAGCGTATCCAGTAGAGGTTTTGGCTCAGGCTCATAGATGTAGTCCCATGAGTGCTCACGCTGCATCTCTTCGCTGTCCGATTTAGGCAAAGGTAGCAATTGATCGATCGTTGGTTGCTGAACCATAGTATTCACAAACTTGTTGAATACTACGTATAGACGGTCCAGTTCACCTTCATCGTATTTCTTCAGCATTACGCCAACAGAACCGATTAGGTCTTCTAAGCTTGGGTTATCACCCAGGCCAGAAACCTGTGCCGCAACTTTTGCGCCACCATGTTTAAAGAAAGCTGTTGCTTTTGAGCCAACAACGGCAAGCTCAATCTCAGCACCTTTCTCTCTCCATGCTTGCATGTCTGTAACGGCTTTTTTGAACACGTTAATGTTCAAACCACCACACAGACCACGGTCTGTCGAAACGATGATGTAACCAACACGTTTAGCTTCACGCTCTTCTAGGTACGGATGACGGTACTCTAGGTTTGCGTTAGCCACATGACCGATCACTTTACGCATTGTTTCAGCGTATGGACGAGAAGCTTCCATTGCATCTTGAGAACGACGCATTTTTGAAGCTGCTACCATTTCCATCGCTTTCGTAATTTTCTGCGTGCTTTTAACACTACCGATTTTATTACGTATCTCTTTTGCGCCGGCCATCGTTACTCTCCGTTAGTTGGTGGCAGAAACTGCCACCGACCTAATTACCAAGTTTGGGTTGCTTTGAAGTCGTCAGTCAGTTTCTTCAACTGAGCTTCGATTTCATCGTTGTAAGCGCCAGACTTGTCGATCTCAGCTGCTAGTTCAGCGTATTGACCGCGAGCGTACGATAGTAGAGCCGCCTCGAAATCTAGAACTTTGTTAAGTTCTACATCATCAAGGTAACCGCGCTCTGCCGCGAAGATAGTTAGAGCTTGGTCAAATACAGACATTGGAGCGTACTGCTTCTGCTTCATTAGTTCTGTTACTTTTTGACCATGGTCTAGCTGTTTCTTCGTTGCTTCATCAAGGTCAGAAGAGAACTGAGCAAATGCTGCTAGTTCGCGGTATGCAGCTAGTGCTGTACGGATACCACCTGATAGTTTCTTGATGATTTTCGTCTGAGCTGAACCACCTACACGAGATACTGAGATACCTGGGTCAACCGCTGGACGAACACCGGCGTTGAATAGCTCAGTTTGTAGGAAGATCTGACCATCGGTAATCGAGATTACGTTAGTCGGTACGAATGCTGAAACGTCACCTGCTTGAGTTTCGATGATAGGAAGAGCAGTCAATGAACCAGTCTTACCTTTCACTTCACCGTTAGTGAAACGTTCTACGTACTCTTCGTTTACACGAGCTGCACGCTCTAGTAGACGCGAGTGTAAGTAGAATACGTCACCTGGGAATGCCTCACGGCCTGGTGGACGTTTAAGTAGTAGAGAGATCTGACGGTAAGCTACCGCTTGCTTAGATAGGTCATCGTAAACAATCAGTGCGTCTTCACCGCGATCGCGGAAGTATTCACCCATCGCACAACCTGCGTATGGCGCTAGGTATTGCAGCGCTGCAGATTCAGAAGCTGATGCAACTACAACGATAGTGTTTTGTAGTGCGCCGTGCTCTTCTAGTTTGCGAACTACGTTAGCGATAGTCGATGCTTTCTGACCAATTGCTACGTAGATAGAGAAAATACCAGAGTCTTTCTGGTTGATGATCGCGTCGATCGCCAGTGCTGTTTTACCAATCTGACGGTCACCGATGATAAGCTCACGCTGACCACGACCGATTGGGATCATTGAGTCAACTGACTTATAACCAGTTTGCACAGGTTGGTCTACCGATTTACGGTCGATTACACCTGGTGCGATCACTTCTACAGGCGAAGTCATTTTCGCTTCGATTGGACCTTTACCATCGATAGGCTCACCCAGCGTGTTTACTACGCGGCCTAGTAGTTCTGGACCAACTGGCACTTCAAGAATGCGGCCAGTACCTGTAACTTTCATGCCTTCCTTAAGGTCAGCATATGGGCCCATTACAACCGCACCAACCGAGTCACGCTCAAGGTTAAGTGCCAGTGCATAACGGCCACCCGGTAATTCAATCATTTCACCTTGCATCACGTCCGCTAGGCCGTGGATGCGGATGATACCATCGCTTACCGATACGATAGTACCCTCGTTGCGAGCTTCACTAACAACTTCGAAAGATTCGATGCGTTGTTTGATTAGATCGCTAATTTCCGTGGAATTAAGTTGCATGCTCCAATCCCCATTAAGACTGCAATGCATCGCTCAGGCGGTTCAAACGACCACGCGCTGAGTCATCGATGACTAGGTCTCCGGCTCGAATAATAACCCCACCAAGTAGGGTCTCATCTACACTGCAATTCAGCTTCACTTTGCGTTCAAGACGCTTTTCAAGTTTGCTGCCAATGTTTGCAAGTTGCTCATCAGAAAGTTCTGTTGCTGAAATGACTTCAACATCGATTTCTTTCTCATGCTCTTTCTTCAGAGTGTAAAACTCTGTGCAAACATCAGGAAGGGCCGCTAAACGACCATTCTCAGCCATCACCTTCAAAAGGTTTTGACCGTGCGTATCAACTTGTTCGCCGCAAACTGCAACAAAAATCTCTGCCATTTTATCAGCAGAAACCGAACCGGTTAGAAGTTCGTTCATTTGTTCGTTTTTGGCCACTTCAGCAGCAAAAGATAACATTTGGCCCCATTGGTCCAACTGGTCTTTCTCTAAAGCAAAGTCGAAGGCTGCTTTAGCATAGGGGCGTGCGATAGTAGTCAAATCAGACATATGCGCCCCCAGACTTAAAGTTTTGCAGTAATGTTGTCGAGAATATCTTTTTGCGCATCTTTATCGATAGAACGCTCAAGGATTTTCTCAGCACCAGCTACAGCCAGAGTAGCAACTTGTTTGCGCAGGTCATCGCGCGCACGATTGCGTTCAGCTTCAAGTTCTGCTTCTGCTTGCGCTAGGATTTTCTGGCGTTCTGCCTGAGCTTCCTCGCGAGCTTCATCAAGAATTTGAGACTTGCGCTTGTTCGCTTGTTCGATGATCTCAGTTGCTGTGCGCTTCGCTTCTTTCAATTGATCAGAAGCGTTGGCTTGTGCTAGATCCAAGTCTTTCGCAGCACGTTCTGCTGCTTGAAGGCCATCAGCAATTTTCTTCTGACGCTCTTCGATCGCTTTCATCAATGGTGGCCATACATACTTCATGCAGAACCACACAAATAGTGCAAACGAGATTGCTTGACCTAGCAGAGTTGCGTTTATGTTCACAACAGCTACCCCTCTATTTGGACTTAGTGTTAATCAGTGACAAGCGCTAATCGCTCGTCCCGAGTTAAAGGTGATTAACCTAGTTGACCAACGAATGGGTTTGCGAAAGTGAATAGTAGCGCGATTACGATACCGATCATTGGAACCGCATCAAGTAGACCCGCGATGATGAACATCTTAACTTGTAGCATAGGAGCCATTTCTGGTTGACGTGCAGCACCTTCTAGGAATTTACCACCTAGCAGTGCGAAACCAATCGCTGTACCAAGAGAAGCAAGACCGACGATAATACCTACGGCGATTGCAGAAAAGCTCAGTAAAGTTTCCATTACTATCTCCAATTTATAGTTGTTGGCTTAGTGCCCAAATAAAAAGCTTTAAAAAAATTAATGATCAGGATCTTCGTGTGCCATTGACAGGTAAACAATTGTCAACATCATGAATACGAAGGCTTGAATCGTAATAACCAAGATATGGAAGATTGCCCACGGTAGTGAACCCATCCATTGTAAGTACCATGGTAGCATTGCCGCACAAAGAATGAATACAACCTCACCCGCGAACATGTTACCGAATAGACGCATACCAAGTGATAGAGGTTTCGCCAGTAGCGATACCACTTCAATCAGTAGGTTAAACGGAATCATAAGTGGGTGATTGAATGGATGTAGTGCAAGTTCTTTTGCGAATCCACCTAGACCTTTCACTTTGATGCTGTAGTAAATCATCAATGCAAAAACGCCTAGAGCCATAGCCATGGTGATATTCACATCAGCAGACGGTACAACCTTAAGGTAAGGGATACCTAGCCAATGTTCTGCTGGGTACGGTAAGAAGTCGATAGGAACTAAGTCCATCACGTTCATCAAAAATACCCAACAAAAGATAGTCAGTGCTAAAGGCGCGATCAGTGGGTTGCGTCCATGGAACGTGTCTTTGACGTTATCGGCGACAAATTCAACGATCATTTCTACAGCACACTGAAGCTTACCCGGTACACCCGCTGTTGTTCTCTTCGCTACTTTGTAAAAAATTCCGAGGAAGATTAAACCAGTAAACCAAGAAAAAAACAGGCTATCGATATGTACGTTCCAGAAACTTGTCTCCGACCCTACTAAACCCAACTTATACAGCGATAGGTTAGAAAGGTGGTGGGCAATGTAACCGGACGATGTTAGCGCTTCACCTGGCGCAGCCATAACTCATCCTATTTTTTGTTGTTAATGAATAGCACTGGTGCACAGATATTAATACCTAGTACCAGCAAATAGGTTAGTTTGAGGGGAACAAGTTCCACCTGCATATACATGTAGGCAACATAGAACAGTGCAACCGTGATGAGAATTTTCAGTACTTCACCCGTATAGAAGGAAGCCGCGATGCGCTTGGCAGCGCGAGCCCCACTAAACATGAAAGCACACAGCGCGAATACTGCATTGGCAACAACAAAAATGCCTCCGCCAATCAGCGCTGAAAATCCCCAGTCAGGATTTATGGCTACCGCCATTCCTGCTGCCACAAAAATAACCGCGCCAGACTGGATCATTAACAATTGCCTTGCGAGCTCTCGTCCTGGTCTAGCTAACGCAGCTACCATGTATTCGTACCTCTAGTAATATCCACTTCGCACTAAACTCTCTGTGCTGGGAAATTGGCGAAAATTATACGTTCAGTTCAACGTAAAGCAATTCGATTGCATCAAAAACTTACAGTTTTGTTTACAAAACGACAACTTTCGCACAAAATTCGATTAATTAGATTAATTGACCTAAATCAATTATCTCATCTAGGCCTCAAGCTTGGCAATTAGTTGGTCCAATTTGTGAGGCTCATCAAGACTTATCGTCAATTTCGCTTTTCCGTTTGCAGAACGGGTCAGAGAAACTTTTGCATCAAGCAGCTGACTCAATTTATGCGACATTTGCTCAGCTTCGGTATCTTCTTGTTGCCCTTTTTGCTCATTTTGTGGGGCTAAGCACTTTTTTACTAACTGTTCGGTTTGACGAACAGTCATTTGCTTTTTCGCGACTTGTTGAGCAACCTCAACCTGCTGTTCACCCTGCAAGGCCAATAGCGCTCGCGCATGACCCATTTCTAGCAATTTATCCGCAACCAAGCTTTTCACATCGGACTCAAGCTGGTTTAAACGTAACAAGTTACTGACCGTCGTTCTCGACTTACCAATCACTTCTGCGACTTGTTGATGCGTAAGCGTAAATTCGTCTTGTAAGCGCTCAAGCGCTTGTGCTTCTTCAATCACATTCAAGTCTTCACGTTGAATGTTCTCAATCAACGCCATGGCAATCGCCGCGCGATCTTCGACTTTCTTCACCAAACACGGCACGCGTTTTAAACCAGCCTGCCTTGCCGCACGCCAGCGGCGCTCACCTGCGATGATCTCAAACTGGCCGTTTTCAACCTGGCGAACCACAATTGGCTGAATAATGCCTTGTGACTGAATCGAAGCCGCTAATTCTTCTAGCGCTTCAGGCGCCATATCTTTACGCGGTTGGTATACGCCCGGTTGCAATTGACCAATCGCTAAGTCGGTTAACTCACCGTCTGCCGATAATTCTTGGCTATGCGATGCAATATGCTGTTTTTCACGAGCAAACGAACTGGTCGACAATAACGCATCCAGTCCTTTTCCGAGACCACGCTTAGACATGGGATTGAATTCCTTAGGTTAGAGTTAAACTGGGATTTCTTCGCGGCGGAGCATTTCGCCCGCTAGAGCAAGATACGCTTTGGCCCCTGCAGAGTACTTATCGTAGTACATCGCTGGTTTACCGTGACTTGGCGCTTCAGCCAAACGCACATTACGCGGAATGACGGTACGGTAAACTTTATTGCCAAAGTGTTTTTTAAGTTGATCGGACACTTCATTCGATAGGCGGTTGCGCGGGTCGTACATAGTACGCAGTAAACCTTCGATTTTGAGGTTTTCATTAACCACAGCCGCTAACTTGCTGATTGTGTCCATAAGAGCAGTTAAACCTTCTAACGCAAAGTATTCACATTGCATCGGCACCAGCACAGAATCAGCTGCCGCCATCGCATTGATTGTAAGAAGGTTTAGAGAAGGAGGACAATCAATAAAGATGAAATCATAGTTATCGCGAACTGACGACAATGCATTTTTTAAACGCACTTCGCGAGCGAACACTTCCATCAATTTGATCTCTGCCGCGGTTACGTCACCGTTCGCCGCGATCAAATCATACTTCCCTGTAGTTTGGGTACATACGACTTGATCGAACGGTGTATCTTCGACCAAAAGATCGTATGCGGTGGCATCGACCATATACTTATCCACGCCACTGGCCATCGTAGCATTGCCTTGCGGGTCGAGATCGATCACCAAAACCTTGCGCTTTGTTGCCGCCATCGAAGCCGCTAAGTTAATGCACGTTGTTGTTTTGCCGACCCCACCTTTCTGGTTGGCGATTGCTACAATTTTACCCACGATTACCTCGCTAATTTTCCTTGCGCGATAAGATTACTAGATGACGATCACCTTCCAACTCAGGAACAGCTAAAGATATGATCTCTGTCACACTGCACCATTCAGGAAGCTGATCCATTTCATCTTTAGGGTGCTGTCCTTTCAGCGCTAGAAACACCCCATGCTCTTGTTTCGGCAAATGGTGGCACCATTCCACCATGTCTGTCATTGAAGCAAAAGCTCGACTCAAAACGCCATCAAATTTTTCTTCAGGTTGGAATTCTTCGACGCGACTTTGAATTGGTGTCACGTTTTTCAGCCCTAATGTGTGCACGACTTGCTTGATAAAACGGATGCGTTTGCCAAGACTGTCGAGCAAGAAGAAGGTCTTCTCAGGGTTCATGATTGCCAAAGGTATGCCCGGTAAGCCCGGACCAGTACCAACATCAATAAAGCGCTCACCGGGCAGGTGTGCGCTCACCACGATGCTATCAAGAATATGTTTCACTAACATATCAAGCGGATCGCGCACCGACGTTAAGTTGTACGCTTTGTTCCACTTGTCGAGCAGTTCGACGTAACCGACCAATTGCTCTCTTTGTTGCTCTGACACTTCTAAATCGGTTTTCGCGATCAGTGAGTCCAGTTTTGTTCGCAATGCGCTCATTTTATTCTTCCTCACCTTTCTTCAGCAAACCATGCTTTTTCAAGTGAACAAGAAGAATAGAGATTGCTGCAGGCGTAATACCAGAAATGCGCGATGCAATACCGATGCTCTCTGGTTTGGCCTCACTCAATTTAGCAACGACTTCGTTTGATAAACCTTTTACATCGCGGTAATCCAAATCAGCAGGTAACTTGGTATTTTCGTGACGCAATGATTTTTCGATCTCTTCCTGCTGACGCTTGATGTAACCATCGTATTTTACTTGAATTTCAACTTGCTCCGCCGCTTGCTGATCTTCAAGTGCAGGAGCAAACGCTTCAAGTTGCGTCAGTTGCGAATAAGTGATCTCTGGACGACGCAGAAGATCCTCACCACTCGCTTCACGTGCCATTGGGGTTTTCAGCAGCTTGTTCAGCTCATCAACGCCTTCTGATTTCGGATTCATCCACGTTGATTTCAAACGCTGACGTTCCGTTTCCATGTTATTGATTTTCTCGTTAAAGCGAGCCCAACGAACATCGTCAATCAAGCCTAACTCGCGTGCTTTTTCCGTTAAACGTAAATCGGCGTTATCTTCACGTAGCAACAAGCGGTATTCCGCACGAGAAGTGAACATGCGGTACGGTTCTTTCGTACCCATGGTCGATAAATCATCAATCAATACGCCCATATAAGCTTGGTCACGTCGTGGGCTCCAGCCTTCTTTGTCTTGGCTGTACAAGCTTGCGTTTAGACCCGCCATCAAGCCTTGCGCTGCGGCTTCTTCGTAACCAGTCGTACCATTAATCTGACCAGCAAAGAACAGACCATGAATAAACTTGGTTTCGTACGTTTGCTTCAAATCACGTGGATCGAAGAAATCGTATTCAATCGCATAACCAGGACGAACGATATGCGCATTTTCAAAGCCTTTCATTGAGCGAACGATTTGTACTTGCACATCAAATGGCAAGCTAGTCGAGATACCGTTAGGGTATAGCTCGTGCGTCGTTAAACCTTCTGGCTCAATGAAGATTTGGTGGCTATTTTTATCCGCAAAACGCATAACTTTGTCTTCAATCGACGGGCAGTAACGCGGACCAATGCCTTCAATCACACCCGCGTACATCGGACTGCGATCCAAGTTGCTACGGATCACGTCGTGCGTTTGCTCATTGGTGTGCGTAATAAAACATGGGATCTGACGCGGGTGTTGTTCGCGTTTACCCATGAATGAAAATACAGGGGTAGGGTTATCACCGTGCTGAGCTTCAAGCACTGAAAAATCAACAGTGCGAGCATCAATGCGCGGTGGGGTACCCGTTTTTAAACGATCCACACGGAATGGCAGCTCACGTAATCGATCCGCTAATGCGATCGACGGTGGATCCCCTGCACGTCCGCCTGAAGAGCTCTCCATGCCAATGTGGATCTTACCACCAAGGAACGTACCTACCGTTAGTACGACGGCTTTCGCATGGAAGCGAAGTCCCATTTGAGTCACCACGCCAACCGCGCGGTCTTGCTCAACAATCAGATCATCCACTGACTGCTGGAACAGCGTTAAGTTAGGTCCATTTTCTAATGCGTTACGGACGTACGCTTTGTACAGAGCACGATCCGCTTGAGCTCGAGTCGCTCGAACTGCAGGACCTTTGGAGGCATTTAGCGTACGGAATTGAATACCTGCATGGTCGATGGCTTCAGCCATCAAACCGCCCATAGCATCCACTTCTTTTACTAAGTGACCTTTACCAATACCACCAATCGCCGGGTTACAAGACATCTGGCCTAATGTATCGATGTTATGGGTAAGGAGAAGCGTTTTTTGTCCTGTGCGTGCAGATGCGAGCGCGGCTTCCGTTCCTGCGTGTCCGCCACCGACAACAATGACGTCAAAGTTTTCGTGATAAAGCATGAACTGACCTCAGGTATTCAAAGGGATTTAATGGACAGATAAAGGAGCGGTATTTTACCTGCTTTATGCCACAGAGAAAAACGTTTTCTCGTTTTATCCGTTTTAATCTTCAAGATAAATATATATAAGATCTATATATATGATCTTTTATTAGATCTACTATTAGGATCGACCATTTCTGTGGATAACCTAAAAATGATCAACAAGATCATGGATCTTCTTTGGATCATATCTTGTGATCATGATTGGATCAGATCGAGGATTACCTGGGATCAAAAGTGGTAGTTATACACAGGGGTTAAAATTGATCAAAGTTGTTATTGGGATAACTAAAGGAAAATCACTGGATCTTATCGTAGTTATCCACAGTTCGTTTGGTTGGTTTTTGAGCAGTTAAACAAAATAATTTGACGGGAGTTATTCACATTGGGGAAAGCAGAGCCGAATTTCGACTCTGTTGAAGGGAAAGCGGGGAGCTTAAAAGCGTTCGATATTCTCTTTTAACCATGCCTCTGCGGCGTCTTCGGGTACTGCATGGCTCAGTACATCAATCTTAAGACAATCAGCGAGCGGTGTGGCGCCAATGTCCTCTAGTAAATCATAAGCGTGTTGACCAGCGGCGCAGAACGTATCATAGCTTGAATCACCAATCGCAATCACTGCGAACTTTACGTCGGTCATTTTCGGCGGGGTATTTTGTAATGCCGCGATAAAAGGTTGAATATTGTCAGGGTACTCACCAGCCCCATGGGTTGAGGTGATCACCAACCACGTTCCTTGATTTTCGATCTCATCGAGGGACGGTTGGTTGTGGATCGTTGTTTCAAATCCATTCTCGTTGAGTAGATCACTCAGGTGATCCCCTACGTATTCTGCGCCACCTAGCGTGCTGCCTGTAATAATGTGGATCATACTTCTTCCTTATTGAATGCGACGGCTAAAGCTCATGGATGGCTTGCCGTACAAAAAGAAACGCGGTGTGAGTTAAGCTCAGCACCGCGCGTTCGATTATTTACTTCCCGATACAGAATGAAGAGAAGATTCGGCCCAGTAAGTCGTCAGAACTGAACTCGCCGGTAATCTCGTTGAGATGCTGCTGGGTGATGCGCAGCTCTTCTGCCAGTATCTCGCCAGCCATATAGCCTTCAAGCTGTTCCTGGCCTATTTGAAGGTGCTGTGCGGCGCGTTCCAACGCATCGAGGTGACGGCGACGAGCCATAAAGCCACCCTCACTGTTGCCAGAGAAGCCCATGCATTCTTTGAGGTGTTCACGCAGAGCTTCAACTCCTGCACCAGTTTTCGCTGACAAGCGGATGAGGGTAGGGTTATTGACGTGGCAGATCCCCATTTCTTCACCCGTTTGATCCGCTTTGTTTCGGATCACGGTTATGCCGATATTGTCAGGTAGGCGATCTACAAAGTCTGGCCAGATATCTTTCGGATCGGTGGCATCGGTTGTGGTGCCATCCACCATGAACAAGACGCGGTCTGCTTGAGCTATTTCATCCCACGCGCGCTCGATACCGATTTTCTCGACTTCGTCGGAGGCATCACGCAGACCTGCCGTATCAATGATGTGCAGTGGCATGCCATCAATGTGGATATGCTCACGCAGGACGTCACGCGTGGTACCTGCGATGTCGGTTACGATTGCAGACTCTTTGCCTGATAGTGCGTTCAGTAGGCTTGATTTGCCCGCATTTGGACGACCAGCAATCACGACTTTCATCCCTTCACGCATGATTGCGCCTTGGTTGGCTTCTTTGCGCACCGCATCTAGGTTGTCGATGATGGCTTGTAGGTCACCAGCCACTTTGCCGTCGGCCAGAAAGTCGATCTCTTCTTCTGGGAAGTCGATGGCTGCCTCAACATAGATACGCAAATGAATCAGCGACTCAACTAAGGTATTAATGCGCCCTGAAAAGGCGCCCTGTAAGGATTGCAGCGCCGATTTTGCTGCTTCTTCAGAACTTGCATCAATGAGGTCTGCAATTGCTTCTGCTTGAGCGAGGTCGAGTTTATCGTTCAGGAACGCGCGTTCAGAGAACTCACCAGGGCGAGCTGCTCGAATACCATCAATACCTAGAATGCGTTTTATCAGCATATCCATCACGACGGGGCCGCCATGGCCTTGCAGCTCAAGTACGTCTTCACCTGTAAATGAGTGCGGGTTAGGGAAGTACAGAGCGATGCCCTGATCAAGCACAGTGCCATCTTCTGACTTAAACGGCAGGTACTCTGCATAGCGGGGCTTTAGTGTCTTACCCGTGACTTCTAACGCCACTTGGTTGGCTTTAGGGCCTGATACTCGAATAATACCGACACCGCCACGACCAGGCGCGGTCGCTTGAGCGACAATCGTATCTGTAGTCATAATTTTGCCTTTTGAGCTGGGCTCAAATTGAGCCATAACTTTAGTTAGCTGAATTGTAATCAGCCAAAAACAAAAAGGCGACCTTTTGGCCGCCTTTCTCAATCATTTCCTAAAAGGTTACTTGCTGTGTAAGCCTTTTTTCTCTAACCCTTTGTAGATCAGAGTTTGCTGGATAAGCGTTACGATGTTCGACACCAACCAGTACAGAACGAGACCTGATGGGAAGAACAAGAAGAAGAAGGTAAACATAACCGGCATAAAGGTCATGATCTTCTGCTGCATTGGATCCGTTACTGTTGTCGGGCTCATCTTCTGGATTAGGAACATAGACGCACCCATCAATAGCGGCAGGATGTAGTAAGGGTCCTGCGCTGACAAGTCGTGAATCCAACCAAAGAATGGTGAGTGACGAAGCTCTACCGATTCCATTAGCGCCCAGTATAGTGCGATGAAGATAGGCATCTGTAGGATAAGAGGTAAACAGCCACCGAGTGGGTTCACTTTCTCTTTCTTGTACAGTTCCATCATTTCTTGGCTCATGCGCTGACGGTCATCACCGATACGCTCACGCATTGCTTGCAGCTTAGGCTGTAGCATACGCATTTTCGCCATAGACGTGTATTGCGCTTTTGTTAGTGGGTACATTGCACCACGAACGATGAAGGTCAGACAGATGATTGCCACACCCCAGTTACCAACAAAGCTCTGGATGAATGAAAGCAACATATGAAGAGGCTTCGCAATGAACCATAACCAGCCGTAGTCCACTACTAGGTCTAGGTTAGGCGCCACTTCTGCCATTTCATCTTGCAGTTTTGGACCAACCCAAAGTGTTGCTTCAAATTTAGCCTGATCGCCTGTTGCGATAGTTTTGTTCGGCATACGAACGCCGATGTCGCCTAGGTTGCCAATTACACGAGTGTATAGGTTGGTACCTGGTTCGTTACGTGGGATCCAAGCTGCGGCAAAGTAGTGCTGAATCATTGCTGCCCAACCTTGACCATCGGCTAGGTTTAGAGACAGGTTGCGATCCTGCATATCATCAAAGCTGTACTTCTTGTAACGCGTATCTTCTGTTGAGTATGCGCCACCACGGTAAGTAGGCATTGTGATGCTACCACCATCGTCCATTAGGTTTTGACGTAGGTGAGCGTACATACCAAATGTTGCGTTATTGCCTGAGTTGTTCACTACATCGTATTCAACATTAAGCGCGTAGCTGCCGCGTTTAAAGATGTAAGTTTTGGTGTATTCGATGCCGTTTGCAGTGAATGTCATCGGAACACGAAGTTCATCTTGACCGTCAGCTAGAGTGAAGCTGTCTGCACTTACGTTGTAGTGAGGGCGATTTGTGCTGCTCAAGTCGATACCTTGAGGACCCACTAGACCGCTTTGAGCGATAAATTGGTGACCTTGAGCGTCTTTAAGCAGAACAAAAGAATCTGATGAATCTAACTCAGCAGAGTGTTCGTTAAGGTTGGCATGTACCACATCGCCACCAACGGTGTCGATCGACAGAGTTAAAACATCAGTCGTTACTGTGATAGTTTTTGCAGAAGCTTGCTGTTGGCCAGGAACTGGGTCAAGTTCATCAGCAAAAGATGGTGCAGGTAGAGTGCTGCTTGATTGAGCCTGTTCAACTGCTTGAGGTTCTGGATTCTTTGCAACTTGCCATTGTTGAAACAGCAAAAAAGAAACCAGGGCCAAACCGATGAGCAGGATATTACGTTGAGAATCCATCGTTAGTTATCTCTGTCTTGTTTTTGGACTGGTGGAACGGGGTCATACCCCCCTTCATTCAAAGGGTGGCATTTTAATAGACGTTTGCCTGATAACCAACATCCTTTTACAAAACCGTGAGCTCTCAAAGCTTCTAGCGCGTAAGTGGAACAAGTTGGTGTGAACCGGCAACGAGGACCAATCAAAGGGCTGATAAACCAGCGATACAGATAAACGAGCCCAATGGCTATCCACGTGAAGGGCGAGACAGGCGTTGCCATAGCTTATCAAACAACTTAAAAATTTCCTCATTGCTTAAATCTTGCGCGCTTTTCTTCGCAATCACAACAAAATCTTTGTTTGGAAGCTGATGTTGATTGTTACGAAAGCTTTCACGAGCCAAACGCTTAAATCGGTTACGACCGACAGCCGTTTTGATTTGCTTTTTTGGAACCGCTAAACCTAATCGTGGATGAGAAAGTTTGTTATTGCGAGCAATGATGGTGAAATGAGGCGAGCCAGCTCGATGAGCTTGCTGGAAGACGTTTTGATAATGCTCGGGAGTTAACAAACGTAACTCCCGATTAAACGCGTACGTGTTCAAAATAAACTAGCGATTATTTTGATAGGCGCGCACGGCCTTTTGCACGACGTGCGTTGATAACTTTACGACCGTTCTTAGTTGCCATGCGAGCACGGAAGCCGTGAGTACGCTTGCGCTTTAGAACTGTAGGTTGAAAAGTGCGTTTCATGATAATTACCTTTACTGATCAGTAGTTTTAGGTTCTTGTTAAACCCGGCGTGGGTATTTGCTTTCTTATATAAAGAAGCTCTTTATATAGAGAAGGACAACCGACGCCTCTCAACAAAGAGGCGGAATTGTAATCACACTCACATAATGTGTCAATGACTCAATGAGTACGAAATTCCGGCCGGGCGATTATACGTAGTGTGAGTAAAATCTCAAGGATCAATCGATCCTGATGCTTGATCGTTACTCTATTCCTACTTGGTTAAGGAATTTTTTCAAACGAGGATCTTGTGGATTATCGAAGATATCCTGTGGAGAACCTTGCTCTACGATATTGCCTTCCGCCATGAAGATCACTCTATCAGCGACTTCTTTCGCGAATTGCATCTCGTGCGTCACCACCAGCATGGTTTGATGCTGATTAGCTAACTTCTTCATTAATGAGAGAACTTCACCGACCCATTCAGGATCCAGCGCAGAAGTTGGTTCGTCAAATAACAGCAGTTCTGGTTGCAGCGCCATCGCTCGGCCGATACCCACACGTTGTTGTTGGCCGCCAGACAATGCCGCTGGATAACTATCGCCTTTATCCCCAAGGCCGATGTCATCCAGAATTTGTTGCGCTCGTTTGAGAGCATCGGCTTTTTTCCAGCCTCGAACGGTCACTAGACCTTCGGCAATGTTCTGGCGCGCATTCATGTGGGCAAACAGGGCATAGTTTTGGAACACAAAGCCAGTTCGACGACGCAGCGCTAATACTTCGGCTTTAGTGTGTTTTTGAGTATCAACGGAGATGTCATCTATCGTGATACGACCTTCATCTGCTTGTTCTAGAAAGTTCACCGTACGCAGCAAGGTTGATTTACCCGTGCCACTTGAGCCGATAATCACGATGATCTCACCTTGCTTAATATCGAGGTCGATGCCTTTCAGCACTTCAGTCTCACCAAAACGTTTGTGAATATTTTCTAACTTAATCATCGTACGTACGCCTTATTCAGTTTTGCTTCTGCCCAGATTTGTACGCGAGTCAGAATCACCACCACGCCCCAGTAAATAAGAGCAACCGCAAGGAAAGCTTCAAAGAAACGGAAACTTGATGAGGCTTCCATCTGTGCTTTCGCCATGATTTCGGCCACACCAAGCGTGAAAGCGAGAGACGTTGACTTGATCATATCGATGAAATAGTTCATCAATGAAGGCAGTGCGACACGCGTTGCTTGAGGTAAAATCACTCGGCGCATTGCTTGGGATGTCGTCATACCGACCGATAAGCTCGCTTCCATTTGGCTGCGATCAATACCAATAATGGCGGCACGAATACTTTCCGCCATATAAGCGGCAAAGTGCAGCGTTAAACCGATCACCGCTGCTGAGAAGGCATCAATACCCACCATCAATGGGAAGATTTGTGGTAAGCCATAATAAAGCAAGAAAAGCTGAACTAAGAGTGGGGTGCCACGGAAGAAGCTGATGTACAGTTGGCTTAATTGATCCAGAACTGGCAGTTTAAATACGCGAATATTGGCTAAAATGACGGATAAAATCAGTGAAAACACCAATCCCCACGTCGCCATTTCCATGGTAGTGCCAAGATATTTCAGCAATATCGGCAGCAGTTCCAACATGTAATTAAAGTCAAATCCCATACGGCTTACCTAAAGGCTAGAGAAAAGAAAAGGTGGAAAACAAGTTCCACCTTTACGTAAGTTTATTTTAGTCCGAGAGTGATACCACTTTGCGGCCTAAAGTACAAAGAGTTCTTATTTCGTGATGTCAGCGCCAAACCACTTCACGGAAATTTTCTCTACTGTACCATCTGCGCGCATCTCAGCCAGTGCTTTGTTTACTTCTTCTTGCAGCTTACGACCTTTCTCGTTGTCCACGAAAGGCCATGCGTTTTGAATGGTCTCAAACGGTTCGCCCGCCAATTCCAGAGGAAGACCGGTTTTCTTAATCAGCTCTAATGCAGAAAGACGATCCATTACAAATGCATCTGCACGACCGAGTGCCACATCATGTTCGATACCAGTGTCGTACGTTTTGATGTTGATCTTGCCATCTTTGTCGTACTGACGAAGCAGTTGCTCGAAGTTAGATCCTAGGTTCACAGCAACGGTTTTACCCGCGAGATCGTCAACACCTTTGATGCTGTCGTTGCCTTTACGCACGGTAATTTGTGCGCCATCTACAACGTAAGGGTCTGCGAATAGGTATTTGGCTTTACGCTCATCAGTCATGGTGATTTGGTTGGAGATCGTATCGATGCGACCGGTTTCTAGCAGACCAAATAAACCAGAGAAGTTGGCTGTTACGTATTCGATTTTGTAATCGTTGCGTTTGCCGATTTCATCCCACATGTCGACTTCAAAGCCTTGTAGCTTATCTTGCTTTACAAAAGTAAACGGGAAGTAGCGACCTGACATACCAACTTTGACTTCAGTAGCGGCTTGTACGGTTGCTGCCGACAGTGCAATGGCTGCAACGGCAACCTTAATCCAGTTTTTCATAATACATCTCCATAATTTTATGGTTGGAAATACTACTGTTAGTTAGCTCAATTAAATAAATAACCAAGAGCAATAACCTAGACCTGTGAGTTATTAGATAATAGAAGAAGAATGTTAAATGTGACGAAAATGCGAACTGAACCAGGGGAAATGATCGACAAAATCAGCATTGGGAATAAAATAATACACAGACTTATCACCAATCACTCGATCTTGTGAATTTTGCCCAATTGTGGATCGTTGTGTGGGCAAATTTGGGGCAAGGTGTGTTGATCTCATCAAGTTTGCAGAAATAATTGTGAATAACTTGGATCTTATTCACTGGATCGTCGATCAATCGCTGGCGATCTTGGTTATCAACAGGTAAAATTGCCAGTCTTTTCCGATAATTCAATTACTCAGTGGGGGCACCGTGTCATCTTCGCTTTGGCTGCAATGTTTGCAGCAGCTTCAAGAAGAGCTACCAGCTACAGAATTCAGCATGTGGGTTCGTCCGCTACAAGCGGAGCTCAATGACAATACTCTCACTCTATTCGCGCCAAACCGCTTTGTGTTGGACTGGGTGCGTGATAAGTATCTGAACAATATTACTCGTTTACTACAGGAATACTGTGGTGGCGACATTCCTAACTTACGCTTTGAAGTGGGGAGTCGACCTGTCTCTGCTCCAAAACCAGCGCCGACACGTACGCCTGCAGATGTGGCTGCGGAGTCATCTGCACCTGCGCAATTACAGGCGCGTAAGCCAGTACACAAAACCTGGGATGACGACGCTCAAGCGATTGCGGCGATCAATCACCGCTCAAACATGAATCCAAAACACAAGTTCGACAACTTTGTTGAAGGTAAGTCGAACCAACTGGGTTTGGCTGCGGCGCGTCAGGTATCGGATAACCCTGGTGCAGCTTACAACCCGCTGTTCCTATACGGCGGCACGGGTTTGGGTAAAACCCACTTATTGCATGCGGTGGGTAACGCGATTGTGGATAACAACCCGAACGCGAAAGTGGTCTACATGCACTCAGAGCGTTTTGTACAAGACATGGTGAAAGCGCTGCAAAACAATGCGATTGAAGAATTCAAACGCTACTACCGCAGTGTGGATGCACTCCTTATCGATGACATCCAATTCTTTGCTAATAAAGAACGTTCGCAAGAAGAATTCTTCCATACCTTCAACGCACTATTGGAAGGTAACCAGCAGATCATCTTAACGTCTGACCGTTATCCTAAAGAGATTAATGGCGTTGAAGATCGTCTTAAATCTCGCTTTGGTTGGGGTCTTACTGTTGCGATCGAGCCGCCTGAGCTTGAAACGCGTGTGGCGATCTTGATGAAAAAAGCCGAAGATCACCAAATCCACCTTGCTGATGAAGTGGCATTCTTCATTGCCAAGCGTCTGCGTTCGAACGTTCGTGAGCTAGAAGGTGCACTGAACCGCGTTATCGCTAACGCGAACTTTACTGGCCGCCCAATTACGATTGATTTTGTTCGTGAAGCGCTGCGCGATCTGCTTGCTCTACAAGAGAAGCTGGTGACGATCGATAACATTCAAAAGACCGTGGCGGAATACTACAAGATAAAAGTGGCTGACTTGCTGTCCAAACGTCGCTCTCGTTCTGTAGCGCGTCCTCGTCAGCTGGCCATGGCGTTAGCAAAAGAGCTAACCAACCACAGCTTGCCTGAAATTGGCGATGCGTTTGGGGGCCGCGATCATACGACCGTACTTCATGCGTGTCGCAAGATTGAGCAGCTGCGTGAAGAGAGCCACGATATTAAAGAAGATTACTCTAACTTGATTCGCACCCTGTCCTCGTAATCGGTTAGAATAACGGTATTCTAAGCAAATCATTTATTGAGCTGACAGCGTAAAGAGCCAAGCATGAAATTTACCATTGAACGTAGTCATTTAATCAAACCGCTACAGCAGGTTTCGGGCGCTTTAGGTGGCCGACCAACTCTGCCAATCCTGGGTAACCTACTTCTTAAAGTAGAAGAGAACGTATTGTCGATGACGGCAACCGATCTTGAAGTAGAGTTAGTAAGCAAAGTGACGCTAGAAGGTGATTTTGAAGCGGGCAGCATTACCGTTCCTTCGCGTAAGTTTCTCGATATCTGCCGTGGTTTACCGGACGATGCGATCATCACATTTGTATTAGAAGGTGATCGCGTACAAGTTCGCTCTGGTCGCAGCCGTTTCTCATTGGCAACGCTTCCTGCGAACGATTTCCCTAATATTGAAGATTGGCAAAGTGAAGTGGAAGTATCACTGAGCCAAGCCGATCTACGTACGCTGATCGACAAAACTCAGTTCTCGATGGCGAATCAAGACGTTCGTTACTACCTCAACGGCATGTTGTTTGAAATTGACGGTACCACGCTACGCAGCGTGGCGACGGACGGCCACCGTATGGCGGTATCGCAAACTCAGCTGGGTGCGGATTTTGCGCAGAAGCAAATCATCGTGCCACGCAAAGGTGTGCAAGAACTAGTGAAGTTGATGGACGCGCCAGAGCAACCTGTAGTACTTCAGATCGGTAGCTCCAATGTTCGTGCTGAGGTGAATAACTTTACTTTTACCTCTAAGTTGGTTGATGGTCGTTTCCCTGACTACCGCCGCGTATTGCCTCAGAGCACCAATAAGACCCTAATAGCAAGTTGTGACGAGTTGCGCCAAGCCTTCTCTCGTGCTGCGATTCTTTCCAACGAAAAATTCCGTGGCGTGCGTGTGAATCTGGCTGATACTGAAATGCGCATAACCGCGAATAACCCAGAACAAGAAGAAGCGGAAGAGATGCTAGATGTGACCTTTGAAGGTGACGCCATCGAAATCGGCTTTAACGTAAGCTATGTGCTTGATGTTCTGAACACGTTGCGTTGTGAAAATGTACGTGTGTCGATGTCGGATGCTAACGCTAGCGCATTGATTGAAAATGCCGACGATGACAGTGCCATGTACGTGGTGATGCCAATTCGTCTATAAGCCAACTGAATGCCTCTTTCTCGTCTCATCATTCAGCAGTTTCGAAACATTAAAGCCTGTGATATTGAGTTATCAGCAGGCTTTAACTTTCTTATCGGGCCGAACGGCAGCGGTAAAACCAGTGTCTTAGAAGCGGTTTACCTGCTCGGGCATGGCCGCTCATTCAAGAGTTCTCTCACCGGACGAGTGATACAAAATGAGTGTGACGAACTGTTTGTTCATGGTCGTTTTTTGAACTCGGATCAATTTGAGCTACCTATCGGCATTAATAAGCAGCGTGATGGCTCAACAGAGGTTAAAATAGGCGGTCAATCTGGACAAAAATTAGCGCAGTTGGCACAAGTTCTGCCTCTGCAGTTGATACACCCAGAAGGGTTTGATTTACTGACAGATGGCCCTAAACATCGTCGCGCGTTTATTGATTGGGGCGTGTTTCATACCGAGCCCGCTTTTTATCAAGCATGGGGAAGGTTCAAGCGCCTGAACAAGCAACGCAACGCGCTGTTGAAAACCGCCAATAGTTATCGTGAGCTCAGTTATTGGGATCAGGAAATGGCAGGGTTGGCTGAAAACATCAGCCAATGGCGAGCAAGTTACATCGAGCAGATGAAAACCGTCGCAGAAACTATCTGTCAGACATTTTTGCCAGAATTTGAGATCCAATTGAAGTATTATCGTGGCTGGGATAAAGACACCCCATACCACGAGATACTAGAAAAGAATTTTGAGCGTGATCAGGCATTGGGATACACCTTTAGTGGCCCAAACAAAGCTGATTTGCGCATTAAAGTGAACGGAACGCCCGTTGAAGATGTTCTGTCACGCGGTCAATTAAAACTCATGGTGTGTGCATTGCGTGTCGCGCAAGGGCAACACCTGACAGAGATGACCGGTAAACAATGCATTTACCTAATTGATGACTTCGCGTCGGAATTAGATAGCCAACGTCGCAAGCGTCTTGCTGACTGCTTAAAAGAGACGGGCGCACAAGTATTTGTAAGCTCTATCACTGAAAGCCAAATCGCCGATATGTTGGACGATAACGGTAAATTGTTTCATGTGGAACATGGCAGGATAGAGTCAAACTAGAAGAGAGAAACTCATGTCTGAAAATTACGATTCATCGAGTATTAAGGTACTGAAGGGTCTGGATGCGGTACGTAAGCGTCCAGGAATGTACATCGGCGATACGGACGACGGCACCGGCCTTCACCACATGGTTTTCGAGGTGGTGGATAACTCAATTGATGAAGCGTTGGCAGGTCACTGTAAAGACATCGTTGTGACAATTCATGAGGATAACTCGGTTTCCGTTAGCGATGATGGTCGTGGCATTCCAACAGAAATCCACTCAGAGGAAAATGTCTCTGCAGCAGAAGTAATCATGACGGTACTTCACGCGGGTGGTAAGTTCGACGATAACTCATACAAAGTATCGGGTGGTCTTCACGGGGTAGGTGTTTCAGTGGTAAACGCGCTATCTGAGAAAGTTGAGCTGACGATTCATCGTGGTGGCCATATCCATACGCAAACCTACCGCCATGGTGAGCCTCAAGCGCCACTAGCCGTTGTGGGTGATACGGATAAAACCGGTACGCAAATTCGTTTCTGGCCAAGTGCCGAGACCTTCTCTAACACTGAGTTCCACTATGACATTCTGGCGAAACGCCTGCGTGAACTGTCATTCCTGAACTCTGGTGTATCGATCAAATTGGTTGATGAGCGTGAAGCGGACAAACACGATCACTTCATGTATGAAGGTGGTATTCAAGCGTTCGTTGATCACCTAAACACCAACAAAACGCCAATCATCGAAAAAATCTTCCACTTTAACTCAGAGCGTGAAGACGGCATTTCAGTTGAAGTGGCGATGCAATGGAACGATGGTTTCCAAGAGAATATCTTCTGTTTTACCAACAATATCCCACAGCGTGATGGTGGTACTCACCTTGCTGGTTTCCGTGCTGCGTTAACACGTACATTGAACAGCTTTATGGATAAAGAAGGTTTCTCTAAGAAAGCGAAAACCGCGACTTCAGGCGACGATGCGCGTGAAGGTCTAACTGCGGTTGTTTCGGTGAAAGTGCCTGATCCTAAGTTCTCAAGCCAAACAAAAGACAAACTGGTTTCTTCTGAAGTGAAATCAGCTGTTGAGTCTGCAATGGGTGAAAAACTGTCTGAGTTCCTGATTGAGAACCCGACAGAAGCGAAGATGGTTTGTTCGAAAATCATCGATGCAGCACGTGCACGTGAAGCTGCGCGTAAAGCTCGTGAAATGACGCGCCGTAAAGGAGCACTAGACCTAGCTGGCCTTCCAGGTAAACTTGCAGACTGTCAGGAAAAAGATCCGGCACTCTCTGAACTATACATAGTGGAGGGTGATTCGGCAGGCGGCTCCGCAAAACAAGGCCGTAACCGTAAGAACCAAGCAATCCTACCGCTAAAAGGTAAAATTCTTAACGTAGAAAAAGCACGTTTCGACAAGATGCTGTCTTCGCAAGAAGTGGCCACTCTGATCACTGCACTTGGTTGTGGTATCGGTCGTGACGAGTACAACCCGGACAAGCTGCGTTACCACAACATCATCATCATGACCGATGCCGATGTCGATGGTTCGCACATCCGTACGCTACTATTGACCTTCTTCTACCGTCAAATGCCAGAGCTTATCGAGCGTGGTTACGTGTACATCGCTCAGCCACCACTTTACAAAGTGAAAAAAGGCAAACAAGAGCAGTACATCAAAGACGAAGAAGCGATGAACCAATACCAAGTATCATTGGCTCTGGATAATGCATCGCTACACGTAAACGCAGAAGCACCTGCACTGGCTGGTGAAGCACTAGAGAAGCTTGTTCAACAGTACAATGCGGGTATTAAACTGGCGGAACGTATGAGCCGTCGTTACCCAAGTGCTTTGGTAAACGAGCTGATTTACACTCCTCGTCTAACTCCTGAGCAATGCCATGACGCATCAGTTGTTGAAGCGTGGACGAAGCAGCTTATTGAGCAGCTGAATGCGAAAGAAGTGGGTGCGAGCCAATACAGCTACGAAGTTGAACAGCACGAAGAACTAGGCTTAAACTTGCCTAAGATCGTGGTTCGTACTCACGGTGTGACGCACGAGCATGCAATTAGCATCGATTTCCTAAACTCGAAAGAGTACGGCAAATTGGCTGATCTATCAGAAGCACTGGATGGGCTTCTGGAAGAAGGCGCGTACATCAAACGTGGTGAGCGTACGATGCCAGTAGCAAGCTTTGCAGAAGCGCTTGATTGGTTGGTTAAAGAGTCAATGCGTGGTCTGAGTCGTCAGCGTTACAAAGGTCTAGGTGAGATGAACCCAGATCAGCTGTGGGAAACGACTATGGACCCAGAAACGCGTCGCATGATGCAAGTAACGATTGAGGATGCGGTAGGCGCAGACCAATTGTTCACAACACTGATGGGTGACCAAGTAGAACCTCGTCGTAACTTCATCGAAGAGAACGCACTGAAAGTAGCGAACCTAGACGTATAACGACACTGTTCGTGATAGTAAAAAGCAGCGAGAAATCGCTGCTTTTTTTGTTTTAACCACCAATGAAAATCGCCACTTTCTGCCAAGACTTTGGTTTTTCTGGTGCTAACTGCCAATAACCTGATCAAGCTTGCCATTTTATTTCTGTTTTCTTTTTTTCTCGCCATTTTGTTCGCTTGGGCACTTTTGCTTTCTTTTTTCTGCTCGCTATAGTGCTGAAGAGCTGATGAATAAGGAGGTTGAGAAAATGGTGATGACTTTCCTGAACTAAGCCGGAGGTGATGCACTTCCGGTTCAATGCACTGAATTTATTTGTAAGACAAGGCATTAAGAAGGAAATAATCATGTTTGAACGCTGGTTCTCGGCGTACTGTTTGGCGCTGCGAACTTGGTGGTTAACCAGTCGCTTTTTAACCTATCAATCACCACTAAGATTGTTGTCGCTCTTTGAAACTTACGAGCAACAAGCCCATTGCCGTAACCGAGCTCGTATTGCGGTTGGGGACACGGTTCGCTTAGTGGATGTTGAGCGTGCTTATCAATATCGCATGACGTTAGTCAACTCGCACAAGAGCCAACCGATGACAGGTATGCTCGCGGTCGATTCTTATTTGGGATCCCGTTTATTAGGGCGAGCTAAAAATGATGCGTTCGAAATAGAAATTTTTAATCAGCGACGCTGCTTTGTGATTACTGAAATTGTTCATCAATCGCAGCCACCAGCGCAGAAAATGCTGTGTGGCTGTCTGTTGTGTCAATAAATAGAGGTGAAGTCATGAGTAAGAAAGACAAGAAACAACCACAGTTGAGTCTGAAAGAAAAGCGTAAGTTAAAACAGGAAAAAGCGGCAGAAAAGAGCGTTGTAAAAGCTCGTAAATCCTCCCGCAAGTAGAGTGCAGATTGAGCCCACCAGAAAGGTGGGCTTTTTAATACCGATTGCAAAGCGAGGGTAAACTGACCTTTCTGGGGAAATAGCGAGCGCACTTAAAATTTTTTATTTTTTCCCTTGAAAGTCATTTTTGACGATCTTATATCTAGTTGTGAAGAGGATGACTGGCTTGCTAGAGACTAGAAGACAGCCCTCTGGAATCGCTAAAACGAGATCGCTCAAAAGAGGATATGGCGTTTTAGCACACAACTTAAACCTTTAGATTTCCTATCATGTCTCCGAGCCAAATGATGGCCTGCGGAATGATAAGAATCTCTTAGCTCGGCGTTGGTTTTTGCATAAACACGCCTGTGAGATGAACGTCATCTGAGCTAAGACTATTGCTTAATTAAGAGGATAGATTTATGCGTAACGTAGATTTCTCACCACTATACCGTAATGCAATTGGCTTTGATCGTCTGCTAAACCTGATGGAAGCGAATACAGCGAAAAATACTTCTGGCGGTTACCCTCCGTACAACATTGAGCAAAAAGACGAGCATAACTACCGTATTACTATGGCAGTTGCTGGCTTCTCTGAAGACCAACTCGATCTGACTCAAAACGAAAACATGTTGATTGTGAAGGGCGAACGCAAAGCAGAAGAAGGCAAAAATTACGTGTACCAAGGCATTGCTGAGCGCGACTTTGAACGTAAATTCCAGCTAGCGGATTATGTAAAAGTGACTGGCGCATCAATGGAAAACGGCCTATTACACATTGATTTAGTTCGTGAAATTCCAGAAGCAATGCAACCACGTAAAATTGCTATCGGTGGCAACAACCTGCTAGAAAGCAACTAATCAGCAAGTAATTTGCTTATAGAGTGAGAAAGAGCGCCAGTTGGCGCTCTTTTTAATTTGTGTCTTTGATGTGGGAGTTTGCTTTACTGACCTTGTTGGTAAGCCTTTTCGACTTCTTCCGCGATAATCGCGATACCTTTCTGCATCATCTCATCGTCTTGAACGTAGTTCATGCGTAAGCACTGATGAGCGTGGTCCCATTCGTCTTTCTGGCCAATAAAGAAGTACTCACCCGGAACAATCAATACACCACGCGCTTTCAAGCGTTGGTACAACTCCATTGTCGTAATTGGCAACTCATCAAACCATAACCACAAGAAGATCGCCCCTTCAGGTTTGTGGATACGGAAGCGCTCATCGGTAATCGCCTGTTGTAGCAGTTCAACCGCACGTTGCGACTTCTGCTTGTAAAACGGCTTAATCACCTCTGAACTCAGTTTAAGCAGGTCGCCTTTAGCGATGATGTGGTTTGCCAGCGCTGGACCCACACTGCCTGGTGCTAGGCTGATGATGCCGTTCATATTGGTTAACGCTTGAGTGATTTCTTCACTCGCAATCACAATCCCGCAACGCACGCCAGGCAAGCCAAGTTTGGATAGGCTCATGCACAAGATGGTGTTTTCATTCCAGAATGGTTCGACATCTTCAAAGATGATGTTCGGGAACGGCAAGCCGTAGGCGTTATCGATGATCAGTGGGATGTTGTTTTCACGTGCGAGTTTGTCCAGTTTACGCACTTCTTCGTCTGTCAGTACGTTACCCGTTGGGTTGGTTGGGCGAGATGCGCAGATTGCCGCAACAGAATCGTCGACGGTTAGCTGTTCAAAATCGACGTGGTATTTAAACAATCCGTTATCTAACAGCTCGATTTCTGGGTGGTAAGAGACAAAAATATCTTCATCAATGCCAGCATCACCATAGCCGATGTACTCAGGCGCGATAGGCAGTAGCACCTTCTTATGCGAACCGTCTGGCTGTTTACCTGCGAGTAAGTTGAACAAGTAGAAGAAGCCACTTTGGCTGCCGTTAGTTAGGCTGATGTTCTTCTCTGAAATCTCCCAACCGTAAGTTTCACGGAATAACTGAGCCAGCGCTTTCACGAACGCATCTTTACCCTGCGGCCCATCGTAGTTGGCGAGTGCGGCGACGAGTTCGCCACTGGCGAGCATTTCCTCACTGGCTTGGTGAAAGTAATCGAGCATGGCAGGAATGGCGGCAGGATTACCTCCACCGAGCATGATGGCACCTGGTGTGCGCAGACCATCATTCAAATCGTCCATTAACTGCGTAATACCTGAATACTGATTAAATTTTTCACCAAACTTTGAGAACTGCATGCTGACTTATACCTAATTCATTGTGATTGCTTTGTGTATGTTTATGCCGATGTTTTATCGGCTTATCGAGTAATCCTTGACCTTACCTCAATGTGTAATTAACGCAAAGTGTGAATTAAGCCGAAAAAGAAAAAAGTGCGTCATAAGACCAGAGGAACGAGACAAAAGGGCAAAAATAACAATAAAAAAGGGAAGCTTATGCTTCCCTTGCTGGTGGAGAGAGTGTGATTTACTCACCGGTGTAAACAATCAGTACTTTGTCGTCTTGGTATTGGCGTTCGAACGCGTAGTAACCTTCTTGATTGCGAGTGATGTGCTTACCTTGAGCAACCGCTGGGTGGCGTTTACGGAATTCACCCAACTTTTGCCAATGTTGCAGCAGATCTTCACGCTCGCCATGAATCTTATCCCATGGCATATCTGAGCGTGTGCCTTGGTGGGCGTCTGAACCAGTAATGCCAAAATCACGAGCTATCTCATCACCGTAATAGATCTGTACTGCACCGGGAGCCAGCATCAGTGCATTTGCGGCACGTGCTTGGTCATCAAAGCTGCGGCTGCGCGCTGACCAAAACAGTTGAGTATCGTGCGAAGACAGGTAACTCAACACGTTGAACTCAGGATCGGAGTTAATACGTTCCGCGTAGCGGCGATAATCGCTATCGAGTTGAGCAAAGCATTTCAGCGCTTTTGGTGCTACATCAGATTGGAACTCGAAGTTGATGATGGAATCGAAGCCGTTATCGAAATACGGGCTTTTCACCACGCTGTGTGCCCATACTTCACCCGTCATCCAGAAAGGTAGATCATCCAAGGCTTTGTCTGGGTTGTTTTGCTTCCACTGGGCAAGCGCTTGAGTGGTGCTGGCTTTCAGCTCTGCCCACGCATCCATTTCAACGTGCTTAGCAGTGTCGACACGGAAACCATCAATGCCGTAGTCGCGTACCCAGTCGGATAACCAGGTAATCAGATGCTCACGTGGAGTTTTCAGCTTATCTTGCGCATTAGTGTCTTTATTGCGGAAGAAGTTCGGTAAGCCGGTTTTCTGAGTCGATTCGGTTTTGAGATCCGGTAGGTAGTTTAAAGACATGGTGATGTCGTTGTATCCCGGCGCATCGTACTCGCCGATGTCGGTACGAATCCAATCTTTGCCCCACCATTTATCCCACGCTTCGCTATCACCGTATTTGATGTAGTCGTTGAAGCTGTGCCAGCTTTGTCCTGATTTTGGCTGCCAGTCGGTCCATTTTTCACCAAGGAGTTCTTTGGCTTCTTGGTCATCAAGGTAAAGCTGACCAAATCCGAATTCCTGCATGTCTGCTAATGTTGCGTAGCCCGTGTGGTTCATGACCACATCCCAAATCACGCGGATGCCTTTCTTGTGGGCAGTATCGACGAAGGTTCTGAGTTCATCTTCGGTACCCATGTTGGCATCAAGCTTAGTCCAATCTTGGTGGTAGTAGCCGTGGTAGCCGTAGTGCTTAAAGTCGCCTTTATCGCCGCCGCCAACCCAGCCGTGGATTTGTTCCAGTGGTGAGGTTATCCAGATAGCATTGACACCAAGTGATTCGATGTAATCGAGTTTTTTCGTTAGACCCGCTAAGTCACCACCGTGGAAGGTACCAATCTCATATTTTCCGTCTTTGCTGCGACCGTAGCTGTTGTCGTTGTCTGGGTTGCCGTTATAGAAGCGGTCAGTCATGACGAAGTACACCGTCGCGTTGTCCCAACTGAAAGGTATTTCGGCTTGCTGCTCAACCTCTTCTAGCAGCAATAGACCTTGGCTCATAGGGCCCGGCTGCATGGTGACGCTGCCATTTGTAACTATAGTTTCTTGTCCGGTTAAGGCATCGCGAACGACAGTGCCATCACTGAAGGTTTGGGCAACGTTGATGGTTTTTGGCGTATCGGTTGCGACAGGGCAAGAGTAGGTAATATCTTGATTCTGTTTGGGTTTGAGCCTAACAGTTAGCTCGTTAGTGGTTGGGTTGAGCGTAAATTGATAGGTGTTGGCTTTGAAGATGCGCAGCGGCATTTGGGCATCTGTGGCGCAATTATCCATTTTTAATGGACGATTGAATTTGATGCGGCTTTCTTCTGCCAAAGCAAAGCTACTTCCACAGCTTTGATTACTGTCGGCAATGGTAAAGGTGTAGCTGCCTTTTTCGAGTTTTTGCTCGGCGACAAGTAAGCCTTGTGAGTTTTCCTCAAAAACTGCGGTGTCATCACCAACGCTTAATACGATGGCATTTTCTGGAATCTGGCTGCAGGCGCTCAATAGTCCAATAGAGAGTGCGAGAATTGTTTTTTTCATTGTGTCCTTCCCCCGAATAAACAGTCCAGTTATAGCAAAACTGAGCCTCTACAATCCGAGCTCTGCACCAACAAGTTAAACGTGTCTCACCCTACAAATTTTTGCCTTGTTCACAAAATGAATAATAAGAACCGATTATCTCCGTTTAAAGACAACAAAAAAGGGAAGCCGACGCTTCCCTTTACTTATCTCTTAATCACTTCTGAATCAGTAATGAATTACTTTTGAAGGACAGAGATATCTGCGACCTGTAAGAACAGGTTACGCAGGTTGTTCAGCAATGTCAGACGGTTCTTCTTAAGTGCTTCGTCGTCTGCCATTACCATTACGTTATCGAAGAACGCATCCACTGGCTCACGTAGATCTGCTAGCTTGCTTAGGGCTTCTTGGTAGTTACCGGTCGCAAATGCAGGCTCTAGTGCTTCAGTCATGACTTCAACGCTTTCTGCTAGTGCTTTCTCTGCGTCTTCTTGTAGCAATGCTAGGTCAATTTCTTCTGCTAGTTCGCCGTCGAATTTCGCTAGGATATTACCAACACGTTTGTTCGCTGCTGCTAGAGACTCTGCCGCTTCCAGTTCACGGAAGTGAGAAACCGCTTTAACACGTTGGTCAAAGTCTGCTGGTTTAGTCGGACGACGAGCCAGTACCGCTTGAATGATGTCTACGCTGAAGCCTTCGTCTTGGTACCAAGCACGGAAACGACCAAGCATGAACTCAATCACGTCTTGTTCAACGTTGTCGTTGGTTAGGCGGTCGCCAAACAGTGACTTCGCTTTCGCTACTAGGTCAACAAGATCTAGGTTGTAGCCGTATTCAACGATGATACGCAGTACACCTAGAGATGCGCGGCGTAGTGCGAATGGGTCAGAACCTTTAGGTGCTTGACCAATACCGAAGATACCTACGATAGTGTCTAGCTTGTCTGCCATTGCAACTGCAGTTGAAACGCCGTTAGATGGCAGTTCATCACCCGCGAAACGAGGCATGTATTGCTCGTTCAGTGCGACTGCAACTTCTTCTGCTTCACCGTCGTGGCGAGCGTAGTGCATACCCATAACACCTTGAGTATCCGTGAATTCGAATACCATTGAGGTCATTAGGTCACATTTTGCTAGTAGACCAGCACGCTTTGATTTCTCAACGTCAGCACCGATTTGCTCTGCAATGTAGCCAGCAAGTTCTGTGATGCGGTCTGTTTTGTCTTTGATCGTACCCAGTTGCTTTTGGAAGATCGCTTGTTCTAGTTCAGGCAGACGGTCGATAAGCGGACGCTTACGGTCTGTGTTGAAGAAGAACTCTGCGTCAGCAAGACGAGGACGAACCACTTTCTCGTTACCTTCGATTACGTAACGAGGCTCTTTTGATTCGATGTTCGATACGAAGATGAAGTTAGGTAGTAGCTTCTTGTTTTCGTCGTAAACAGGGAAGTATTTTTGGTCACCTTTCATGGTGTAAACCAACGCTTCAGAAGGCACTTTTAGGAACTCTTCTTCGAACTTCGCTGTAAGTACTACTGGCCATTCAACCAGAGACGTGACTTCTTCTACTAGGTCATCTTCTAGATCAGCGATACCGCCAACTTCTGCTGCCGCTTTTTGTGCGTCAGCTAGGATGATGGCTTTACGTGCTTCGTAATCTGCCATAACTTTACCGCGCTCTTCTAGGATTGCAGGGTATTGCTGAGCAGAATCGATAGTGAACTCTTGTTCACCCATGAAGCGGTGACCACGGATAGTGCGGTCAGAAGCGACACCAAGGATCTCGCCTTCGATTAGGTCGCAGCCCATCAGCATGGTTAGCGTCTTAACTGGACGGATAAATTGAGTCGTTTTGTTACCCCAGCGCATTGGTTTTGCGATAGGTAGGTTTGCTAGTGCTTTCGCTGCAATTTCAACGACGATCTCAGACGTTGGCTGACCTTTCACTTCTTGTTTGAACAGTAGCCATTCACCTTTATCTGTAACCATGCGCTCTGCTTGGTCAACAGAAATACCACAACCGCGTGCCCAGCCTTGAGCCGCTTTGGTTGGGTTGCCTTCCGCGTCAAACGCTGCAGAAACCGCAGGGCCACGCTTTTCAACCACTTTGTCAGACTGGCTTTCTGCTAGTGCCGCGACTTTAAGTGCAAGACGACGAGGAGCCGCAAACCATTTCACGCCTTCGTGAGCAAGCTCAGCGCTTTTTAGTTCTGCTTCGAAGTTTGCTGCGAATGCTTCAGCTAGCGTACGAAGTTGCGTTGGTGGTAGCTCTTCTGTACCTAGCTCGATTAGAAATTCTTTTGCCATGTTCTCTACCCCTTACGCTTGTTCTTTCTTACACATTGGGAAGCCAAGAGCTTCACGCGATGCGTAGTATGCTTCTGCTACTGACTTAGTCAGATCGCGAATGCGCAGGATGTAACGCTGACGCTCAGTTACTGAGATCGCTTTACGCGCGTCTAGTAGGTTGAATGCGTGACCTGCTTTTAGGATACGCTCGTAAGCAGGTAATGGCAGTGGCTTTTCAAGCTCAAGCAACTCTTTACACTCTTTCTCACACTGCTCGAAGAAACCAAATAGGAATTCAACGTCTGCGTGCTCGAAGTTGTAAGTCGATTGCTCTACTTCGTTTTGGTGGAAGATATCACCGTAAGTCACCTTGTTGCCGTCTGGCGCGATGTTCCAAACTAGGTCGTAAACCGAGTCTACTTCTTGGATGTACATTGCTAGACGCTCGATACCGTAAGTGATTTCGCCAGTGACTGGTTTACACTCAAGGCCGCCAACTTGTTGGAAGTAAGTAAACTGAGTCACTTCCATACCGTTTAGCCAAACTTCCCAGCCTAGACCCCATGCGCCTAGTGTTGGGTTTTCCCAGTTGTCTTCTACGAAACGGATGTCGTGTACAAGAGGGTCAATACCAAGAACTTCAAGGGAGCCAAGGTACAACTCTTGAATATTGTCAGGCGATGGTTTTAGCGCTACTTGGAATTGGTAGTAGTGCTGAAGACGGTTAGGGTTTTCACCGTAACGGCCATCAGTAGGACGACGTGAAGGTTGTACGTAAGCTGTCGACATTGGCTCTGGGCCAAGCGCTCGTAGACAGGTCATTGGGTGAGAGGTACCCGCACCCACTTCCATATCTAGCGGTTGAACAATGGTACAACCATTTTGAGCCCAATAATCCTGCAGCGCGAGGATCATTCCCTGGAAGGTTTTGATATCGTATTTTTGCATAAGTCAGGTTCGCGCGATTCTCTTGTTACTCGTTAATTCGTCATCTATGCCGAGTTTTTCAACTCTAACAACGGCGATAAAGAGTAATTACGGTTGAATAAATTAACAATCTAGTATAACCAGATATTGAGCATGGGAGTAGAGCTAATCTTGATTAATTCGTGGGCGATTTTCTCCTTTAATGAATTTTTACCGCGTTATCTGCTGTATTTTTCTTAAAAGGGAGTTTTTGCCTGCTTTGGCTCTTGAGAAGCGCAACAAAGGTGGCTAGAATTGCGCCTGTCTTTGGGGAGTAGCTTACCTGATGAAGTTTCTGTTTCATCTGGTTCGTCCGTCAACATAATTGGTGCAAAATCACCATGGCGTTCGAGACTTGAAGCCTTTCAAGTTTAGCAAGACCTTAGACAAATCATCACGAACCGGGGTAGGGGCGTGAGGTTTGTCTTTGGTTAAATATAATAATCCCTGCCCCAATGAGCATGTCGTGAGCGTTTTAGCTATTTCAATTACAACTGTAGCGTTAGCAGAAATTGGCGATAAGACCCAATTGCTATCTCTATTACTCGCAAGTCGTTACCGCAAACCAATCCCAATTATTGCAGCAATCTTTTTGGCAACCATTGCCAACCACGCTTTGGCTGCATGGCTAGGTGTGGTTGTTGCTGACTATTTATCACCTGATATTTTAAAGTGGGTGCTGGTGGTCAGTTTTGTCGCGATGGCGGCTTGGGTGTTGATTCCTGATAAGTTGGATGATGACGAACAGATTTCAAACCGAGGTCCTTTCATTGCCAGCTTTATTGCTTTCTTTGTGGCTGAGATTGGTGATAAAACTCAGATCGCTACTTCTATCCTAGGCGCGCAGTACGCGGATGCGCTGAGTTGGGTCATACTTGGCACGACCATTGGTATGCTGTTGGCTAACGTGCCTGTGGTGTTAATTGGTAAGCTTTCAGCAGACAAGATGCCCTTGGGGTTGATTCGTAAAGTCACCGCTATTTTGTTCGTGTTGTTGGCGATTGGTGCGGCCTTCTTTTAATGTTTTTAGGCGGATAACGCAGCCTGAAAATGGAAAATGTTATCCGCGAACAATCGTTAAAATGATGCAAATAATCAATAACTAGCGAATTAGTGGCGTAGCTCAAACTCTTACTTAAAATCGCTCCGTAGCGTGACGGATGACATATTAGTGTCATACTTGTCATGGTAGTTTAATGGTGTGAATGATAGCGAGAGGGCAAGTTTATGCTTACACGTTACATGGGGATGACCCCAAAGAGTCAGAGTTATTTATTCACCTTTGGTTTGGCGCTGTGCTTGTTAGCGATGGTACTGACTGATATGTGGTTGCCGATTGTGGCAGGATCGTTCGCTCTTACTGGATTAACAGTAGAGGCGTGGATTCGCGTAGCCCACATCATTCCTATGCATGAAGAGATGCGGGCAATGAAAAAACAACTCAACAAGCTCCAATCAGAAGTTCGCACACTCGAATACGATGAATAAACAAACGGCAGCCAATCGGCTGCCGTTTTTAATTCGACCAGATTATTCCAATCCTTTCTTGATCAGGTACTGATACGGAACTTGCTCCGTTTGTGCTGCAATTAATTGGTGATCCATAAAACGGCAGAAACTCGGAATGTCTCGAGTCGTGGATGGGTCATCTGCTTTGACCAGCAAAATCTCACCATCTTGCATGTTGCGAATTGTCTTCCTGACCATCATCACTGGCTCTGGGCAGCGCAGTCCTTCCGCCTCTAATGTCTTTGTTGCCAGTTCAGGATTAAAGCTCATAGTGTGATTCTCGTAACTAACTTAGCGGTGAATTCTACGTTCGTTGAAAAAATATTCAATAACCACTTGGCAAACGGAAATTTTTGTTTTACCTTAAATTAACAATTTGGCAACAACTGGCGAGGGAGAGGCAATGTTAACAGCGTTAGACAGACTTACGATTTACTCCGTACTTTGTTTTATCTCGTTTTGTGCTTTGGTACTCAGAACGCCAGCTGACACCTCTTTGATGCCTCTTGTAGGCATGGTTGCCACTATTATTGGGATTTGGATCGAGATGCGCAAATGGTCAGGTGCATCTGAGCAAGAAAATTAGCGCTTTTTGCTTCGATCAGAATACTTTAATAACGCTCACCTATTTTTACCGACACTTCATTCCGACACTATCCCCATTTTTCTTGGGCTTCCCCGCTGAAAGGCGGGATTTTTTTTGCCTGAAGAGTACAATTTACCCAAACACATACAAAATAAGTGGCTAATTCGTGGAACTGGAAGACATCTATCGCCGAGATTTAAATTTACTGGTTGCGTTGCGAGTACTGATAGAAGAAAACAGTGTCAGTAAGGCGGCAACACGTCTGAATTTGAGTCAATCGGCAATGAGTCGTGTGCTTGGTCGTCTGCGTGACTTATTGGGAGACCTGCTGTTTACTCGTCAGGGGCAGCATTTGATCCCAACTCAGAAAGCGTTAGAGATCGATCGCTCATTAGGCGAGCCATTAGAGTCTTTACGTCAGTTGTTATCTCCGGTTGAGTTTGACCCATTGCAATGCGTACAGACTTTCAACATCGTGACCACCGACTATGCCATGCAAACGATCTTACCGTTCGCTTTGCCGAGAATTTACCAAGAAGCGCCAAACGTGTCGTTCAACTTCTTACCACTGCAACACGACCGTTTATCAGATCAGCTCATTTATGAAGGTGCAGACTTAGCTATTTGTCGCCCGACAGGTCCGGTGGAGCCGCTACGCAGTGAAGTGTTAGGGCGAGTGGGGGTGCTGTGTATGCTTTCAAAACAGCATCCATTAGCGGATAAAGAAATGAGCTTGGATGATTATCTGAGTCATCCACATGCCATGATCGCCATCAGTGATGGTGTTAAGGCACTGATCGAACAAGCTTTGATGGAGAAACCTAAGCGTAAAATGGTTCTGCGGGCTTATCATTTAGAAGCCGCATTGGCGATCATGGATACCTTGCCAATTATCATCACAGTGCCAGCGGACTTGGCATATCTGGTTGCCGAGCGTTATGACTTGGTGGTGAAACCATTACCATTCCAATTTACTCCATTTGAGTATTCGATGATTTGGCATGCGCGTTGCGAGCATTCTCCTGCTCAAGAATGGTTAAGAACGATTGTGCGTGAAGAATGTAGCCGTCTAATAGCTAAGCGTATCGAAGATATGGGACTAAACTGCTAACAAAAAGAGCCAGCAATGCCGGCTCTTCGTTTGTTTACGCTGAGTCAGTGTTTATAGCTTGATAACCATACGACCTGTTACTTGACCGTTGGTGATGTCTTCTGCGTATTTTGGTGCTTCTGCTAGTTCTACTTCAGTACACGCTTGCTCGAAATAGCTGTCTGGTAGTAGTTCAACCAGTTTTTCCCATGCTGCGATGCGTTTCTCTGTTGGACACATTACTGAGTCCACACCTTGTAGACGAACGTTACGTAGGATGAACGGCATCACTGTAGTTGGTAGATCAAAACCACCTGCAAGACCACAAGCTGCAACTGCACTGTTGTAATCCATTTGCGCCAATACTTTTGCTAGTACTTTGCTGCCTACAGTATCAACCGCACCTGCCCATACTTGCTTTTCAAGTGGACGTGCTGGTTCTTCAAATTCAGTACGGTCGATGATGCGGCTAGCACCTAGTTTTTCAAGTAGCGGGCCATTTTTCTCTACACGGCCTGTCACTGCAGCAACTTTGTAGCCAAGCTGTGCTAGAAGCGTTACTGCGACTGAGCCTACACCGCCACTTGCGCCAGTTACTAGGATTTCGCCATCTTCAGGTTTGATGCCTGCATCAAGCAGTGCTTGAACACACAGCATACCAGTGAAGCCAGCAGTACCAACCATCATTGCTTTCTTGCTGTCTAGACCTTTTGGTAGTGGTACTAGCCAATCCGCTTTTAGACGAGCACGCTGAGACATACCACCCCAGTGGTTTTCACCCACGCCCCAGCCAGTAAGGACAACTTTGTCACCTGCTTGGTAACGGTCGTCTTCTGAGCTTACTACCGTACCTGCTAGGTCAATACCTGGCACCATCGGGAAGTTACGGATGATTTTACCTTTACCTGTGATCGCAAGACCGTCTTTGTAGTTTAACGATGAGTAATCAACGTCAATCAGAACGTCGCCTTCAGGCAGTTGTGTTTCATCGATTTGCTCGATGTTAGCGATAGTACGTTTGTCTTCTTGATTTAGAACTAGAGCATTAAACATAAGGTTCTCCGAAATTGCGTTAGCGTGACTCAGTTGCCACATACAGCAAGATATTAACTGTCTATAAGTCTATGTCTTCTCTATCTATGAATAAAATGAAAGTTACTCATTTCATGTATGCTTCGTATGCATATTTACTGTGTTTGGCGTAAAACAAAGGGCGACATCTGATGTCGCCCTTAAGTGTAATACTAAATTATTTTAGTATTTATTCATTTCATGCTGGTTGTTGAGTAGATCACTACGACCATCGTCGTTTTGAGCCTACTTCACCCCAAGCGTTAAGGCCTCTCAAATACGGTCGCTATACCCTGACCCAAACCGATACACATGGTGGCTAGACCATATTTCGCATCTTTCGCTTCCATTAGGTTGATCAACGTTGTTGAGATGCGTGAACCAGAACAGCCTAGTGGATGACCCAATGCTATCGCACCACCGTTAAGGTTGACCTTCTCATCCATCACATCAAGCAGGCCTAAGTCTTTAGCACACGGCAGAGACTGCGCTGCAAATGCTTCGTTTAGCTCAACCACATCCATGTCTTCAATTGAAAGACCGGCACGCTTGAGCGCTTTTTTCGTCGCCGGTACAGGACCGTAACCCATAATAGAAGGATCGCAGCCCGCAATGGCCATGCCTTTAATACGTGCACGAATCTTCAAGCCAAGCTCATTGGCTTTCTCTTCACTCATGATCAACATCGCTGATGCACCATCGGACAGCGCCGATGATGTACCGGCTGTTACTGTACCGTTTGCAGGGTCGAACACTGGGCGAAGTTGAGATAGACCTTCAACGGATGTTTCAGGGCGAATCACTTCATCATAGTCGAGAGTAAACAGTGTACCGTCAGCCGCATGGCCTTCAATTGGTAGGATTTCGTTTTTAAAGCGACCCTCTACGGTTGCTGCGTGCGCACGAGCGTGAGAGCGCGCGGCAAACTCGTCTTGTTGCTCACGGCTAATGCCATGTAATTTACCAAGCATTTCAGCCGTTAAGCCCATCATGCCCGCAGCTTTTGCTACGTTCTTTGACATACCAGGGTGAAAGTCTACCCCGTGGTTCATCGGCACATGCCCCATGTGCTCAACGCCACCAATTAGGCAGATTCCAGCATCGCCAGTCATGATCGCACGTGTACCGTCATGCAGCGCTTGCATGGATGAGCCACACAAACGGTTAACCGTCACAGCGCCAATTTCAATCGGCAGGCCCGCGAGTAGCGCGGCATTACGTGCAACGTTAAAGCCTTGCTCTAGTGTTTGCTGTACACAACCCCAGTAGATGTCTTCAATCTCGCTTGGGTTCACTTGTGGGTTACGTGCAAGAATGCCTTTCATTAGACGCGCAGATAGATCTTCTGCTCGTGTATGACGGAAAGCACCACCTTTAGAGCGACCCATTGGAGTACGTAGACAATCGACTACGACAACATTTCTTGTTTGATTAGTCATTTTAGAATCCCTCCTTAGATAGAACCTTGCTGTTGTGCACCGTAAAAGCTTTCACCTTTCGCCGCCATATCAATCAGCATTTGCGGTACTTGGTACATCGCACCTAGCTCGGCGTGTTGTTTTGCCATTTCAACGTATTCAGCAATACCCACGCTGTCTAGATAGCGGAATACGCCACCGCGGAATGGAGGGAAACCAAGACCATAAACCAATGCCATGTCTGCTTCCTGCGGAGTAGCGATGATGCCTTCTTGAAGGCACAGCACAACTTCGTTGATCATTGGAATCATCATACGTTGAATGATGGTCTCATCGTCAAAGTCCTGCTTATCGGCACAAACGTCAGCGAGCACCGGCAAGATCTCTTCAGAGAAGGTTTTCTTCGGCTTACCTTTTTTATCTATGGTGTAGCTGTAGAAGCCATTACCATTCTTCTGACCATATTTGTCTGCTTCGAATAGTGCATCAATCGCATCACGACCTTGTTTACCCATACGCTCAGGGAAACCCTCTGCCATCACAGCTTGTGCGTGGTGCGCGGTATCAATGCCGACTACGTCAAGCAAGTACGCCGGTCCCATCGGCCAGCCAAACTTACGCTCCATGACTTTGTCGATTTTCGTAAAGTCAGCACCATCACGAAGTAGCATGCTGAAGCCGCCAAAGTATGGGAACAATACGCGGTTAACGAAGAACCCTGGGCAGTCATTGACGACAATTGGTGATTTGCCCATTTTCGCAGCATACGCCACAACACGATTGATGGTTTCATCAGAGGTGTGCTCACCACGGATGATCTCAACAAGAGGCATGCGATGCACTGGGTTGAAGAAGTGCATGCCACAGAAGTTTTCTGGGCGTTTTAGCGATTTCGCTAATAGATTGATTGGAATCGTCGAGGTGTTTGAGGTGATAACGGTATCGTCACCGACATGTGATTCCACTTCACTCAAAACTGCTGCTTTTACTTTCGGGTTTTCTACTACGGCTTCAACAATCACGTCTGATTCTTCGATGCCTGCGTAATGTAGGCTCGGTGTGATAGACGCTAAAATACCAGCCATCTTAAAGCCATCAATGCGACCACGAGATAAGCGTTTATTTAGCAGCTTAGATGCTTCAGTCATGCCTAAATCGAGTGAAGGTTGCGCGATGTCTTTCATTAACACCGGTACGCCTTTTAATGCAGATTGGTAGGCGATGCCGCCGCCCATAATGCCCGCACCAAGCACAGCCGCACGTTGCGTGTCTTTACTCGCTGACTTAGCTGATTTTTTAGCAAGCCCTTTAATGTATTGGTCGTTAAGGAACAAACCAACCAGTGATTTTGCTTCTTCAGACTTAGCCAGTTTTACGAAGTGCTTACGTTCAATGTCGAGTGCTTCGTTACGAGCGAAGCGAGCGCCTTCTTCAATAGTAATAACGGCTGTCATTGGAGCTGGGTAGTGAGGACCCGCTTTTTGTGCCACCAGACCCTTCGCCATGGTGAAGCTCATCATTGATTCAAGCTTACTTAGCGTTAGAGGCGATGTCTTTTGCTTGCGACGAGCTTGCCAGTCCAACTTCTCGTTGATTGCCGAGGTCAGTGTCTTGAATGCTGACTCGTAAAGTGCGTCGCTATCAACAACTGCATCAAGAAGACCAATCTTTAACGCTTCATCCGCACGACACGCTTTACCTTGAGTGATCACTTCCATTGCGCTGTCGGCGCCAATAACACGTGGCAGACGTACACAACCACCAAAGCCCGGCATGATGCCTAATTTTGTCTCTGGTAGACCGATGCTGGTGGTTTTGTCACCAATACGCATGTCTGTTGCTAGCACACATTCACAACCGCCACCAAGAGCGTGGCCTTTGATCACCGAGATGGTCGGAACGGGTAAGTCTTCTAATTTGTTAAAGATGCTGTTAGCAAATTGCAGCCATTGGTCGAGCTCGGCATCCGTTTTAGCAAACAGACCTAAAAACTCGGTAATGTCTGCGCCTACAATGAATGCGTCTTTATCTGAAGTGAGCAACAACCCCTTGAGGCCTTGATGGGCAATGAGCGCATCAAGAGCTTTATCTAGCGATTCCAATGTCGCTAGGTCGAGTTTGTTGACGGATTTTGGAGAGCAGAAGCTTAGCTCTGCAATACCATCTTGTATTTCCTTTACCTGTAGGGTTTCGGCTTGGTAAATCATTGTCTATCTCCATGACATACAATCGTGGATTGTCTGTATACCTATTTCAACGACGCCGTGTACCTCGGCAAATAGGTATCGAGGAAGTCGTTTTATTTTTGTTCTGGTTTGACCAGTAAAGTTAGTTTGGATCGTGGATTGTCTAATTTCAATACATTTTTTAAACAAGTGTTTAACATTGTGCGCTGTGGCAGATCTTATGCGACGGGTAAATCACACTCGTGATAGACTTCAGGCAAATAGACCTGAATCCATAATCCTATGAATGACAAGCCTTATCTGATTCCAGCAGAGCCTGCTCAATTTGAAGAAGAAATTAAAAAGAGCGTATTCATTACTTATTTGGCGCACACGCCAAGTATCGAAGCTGCAAAAGCATTTGTTGATCAAATCAAAGCTAAACACGCTGATGCTAGACATAACTGTTGGGGCTTTGTTGCTGGTCGCCCGGAAGATTCAATGAAATGGGGCTTTAGTGATGATGGGGAGCCGTCCGGAACTGCAGGCAAACCGATCCTGGCGCAGCTGTCTGGATCTGGGGTGGGGGAGATCACGGCAGTGGTCACGCGATACTCTGGTGGAATCAAGTTAGGTACAGGCGGCTTGGTTAAAGCGTATGGGGGCGGGGTACAACAAGCGCTCAAGCTGCTTCAAACTATTGAGAAAAAAATAACCACAAAGCTCAGACTAACGTTAGACTATGGGTTTATGCCGATCGCACAGTCAATCATGCCGCAATTTGGTGCGATAGAAGTCGAGGCTGAATACAGCGATCAGGTCGTATTAGTGGTGGAAATTGAGCTTCGAGAAGTGAGCGCGTTTACCCAAGCAATCATCAATAAAAGCGGGGCAAAGGCAATTGTCACTCCGCTAGACGGACAATAATGAAAAACAGGAAGCAACAGGGACAGCTTCGCTAGTCAATTTATCCATGCAATTTCGTTCAATTATTCGAATCGTCGGGCTACTGCTCGCACTCTTTAGTGTCACTATGCTTGCGCCAGCACTCGTTGCGCTGATCTATCGAGATGGTGCAGGTGTGCCTTTTGTCACGACATTTTTTGTTCTGCTGTTTTGTGGGGCCGTTTGTTGGTACCCAAACCGCAGGTATAAGCACGAGCTTAAAGCTCGAGATGGCTTTCTTATTGTCGTCTTATTCTGGACAGTACTTGGCAGTGCAGGCTCGATCCCCTTTCTCATTGCTGACAACCCGAACGTCTCAGTCACAGATGCGTTTTTTGAATCGTTTTCTGCTCTCACTACGACCGGGGCGACCGTTATTGTTGGTTTGGATGAGTTACCTAAAGCGATTCTATTCTATCGACAGTTACTGCAGTGGTTCGGCGGTATGGGAATCATCGTATTAGCGGTGGCGATTTTGCCAGTACTTGGCATTGGTGGTATGCAGCTTTACCGCGCCGAGATCCCTGGTCCAGTCAAGGACACTAAAGTGACGCCGCGCATAGCAGAAACTGCTAAGGCGCTTTGGTACATCTATTTGAGCCTGACTATCGCCTGTGCATCGGCTTTTTGGTTAGCTGGTATGACGCCATTTGACGCCATCAGTCACAGCTTTTCCACCATTGCCATTGGTGGCTTTTCTACCCACGATGCCAGCATCGGATACTTTGATAGTTACGCGATTAACCTGATTACGGTGGTTTTTCTGCTTATATCTGCATGTAACTACACGCTGCACTTTGCTGCATTTGCATCAGGTGGCGTACATCCCAAGTATTACTGGAAAGATCCTGAGTTTCGCGCCTTCTTGTTTATTCAAGTGCTGCTATTTGTCATTTGCTTTCTATTATTACTGAAACATCACTCTTACACATCGACATACGATGCTTTCGATCAGGCACTTTTCCAAACCGTGTCAATTTCGACAACTGCGGGCTTTACGACGACAGGTTTTGCGGATTGGCCGCTCTTCTTACCTGTACTGCTATTGTTCTCCTCTTTTATAGGTGGTTGTGCTGGTTCAACAGGCGGCGGCATGAAAGTGATCCGTATCCTGCTTCTTACCTTACAAGGTGCGCGTGAACTAAAACGTTTAGTCCATCCACGCGCGGTTTACACCATCAAAGTAGGTGGCAGTGCCCTACCGCAACGTGTTGTCGATGCGGTTTGGGGTTTCTTCTCCGCGTACGCATTGGTATTTGTGGTTTGTATGTTGGGCTTGATTGCTACAGGGATGGACGAGCTCAGTGCATTCTCTGCGGTGGCTGCGACTCTGAACAACCTCGGTCCTGGCTTGGGAGAAGTGGCGCTTCACTTTGGTGATGTTAACGACAAAGCAAAATGGGTATTGATAGTTTCTATGCTGTTTGGTCGTTTGGAAATCTTTACCTTACTTATTCTACTTACGCCGACGTTTTGGCGTAGCTAAGGGGAAATCGTGGCAAAAGCATTATTTCTATACTCTTCCCGCGAAGGGCAGACTAAAAAAATTCTTCACTATATAGATGAACAACTTCCAGACTTCGATTGTGAGCTGGTGGATTTACATAATGTCGAGACGATTGACTTCAGCCAATACGACAGAGTGTTGATAGGCGCCTCTATTCGCTATGGCCATCTTAATAAAAAGCTATACCAGTTTATTGAGCGAAACCTCAATCAATTGGAGCAAAATAAAGTGGCATTTTTCTGCGTAAACCTAACCGCTCGTAAAGAGGACCAAGGAAAGGATACACCTGAAGGTAGTGCCTACATTCGCAAGTTCCTAATTAAGTCGCCTTGGAAACCAACGCTAATCGGTGTTTTTGCTGGTGCACTTTATTACCCACGTTACAGCTGGTTCGACAGAACTATGATTAGGTTCATTATGTCGATGACGGGTGGCGAAACCGATACGACCAAAGAGGTGGAGTACACCAATTGGGAAAAAGTGGCTCTTTTCGCAGATAAATTCAGAGAACTGTAGAAATAACGTGCTCTTTTGACCGCTTTTGATGCAAATTTATCCGAACGATAAAAAAATCAAAAAAAACGTGAAAAAGGGCTTGCCAATGTGATCGCAATCTCTATAATGCCACCTCGCTGACACGGCAACGCTTCGAAAGAAACGAAGTCGAGGTTAGCAAGCCAAATTAGCCAAGCGGAAACGCTTGAAGAAAGTTTGAAAAAGTGATTGACACTAAACTTTAACTCGCTAAAATGGCCGTCCTGTTTTGAGCAAAGCTCAACAGGAAAGCTCTTTAACAATATAGACCTATCAATCTGTGTGGGCACTCGTTGATGATAATCCAATTAGAAGCTTCGGCTTCAAATTAGGTTTCAATGAAACGAAGTGACCATTGAATCTTCGGATTCAGCACAGTCAATTCAAACATTACTTTATGTAATGTTCAGTATTCATTGAGCCGAAACAAAATCTTAAATTGAAGAGTTTGATCATGGCTCAGATTGAACGCTGGCGGCAGGCCTAACACATGCAAGTCGAGCGGAAACGAGTTATCTGAACCTTCGGGGAACGATAACGGCGTCGAGCGGCGGACGGGTGAGTAATGCCTAGGAAATTGCCCTGATGTGGGGGATAACCATTGGAAACGATGGCTAATACCGCATGATGCCTACGGGCCAAAGAGGGGGACCTTCGGGCCTCTCGCGTCAGGATATGCCTAGGTGGGATTAGCTAGTTGGTGAGGTAAGGGCTCACCAAGGCGACGATCCCTAGCTGGTCTGAGAGGATGATCAGCCACACTGGAACTGAGACACGGTCCAGACTCCTACGGGAGGCAGCAGTGGGGAATATTGCACAATGGGCGCAAGCCTGATGCAGCCATGCCGCGTGTATGAAGAAGGCCTTCGGGTTGTAAAGTACTTTCAGTCGTGAGGAAGGCGGTGTCGTTAATAGCGGCAT
>NZ_JAMQWD010000018.1:0-6694 GCF_024744415.1 Vibrio sp. RM-41-2B
CAATGTGCCTGAAAAACAATATGAGAAAATAAAAATGAAAAAAATTATAGTGTTGTCTTTAGCTTCTCTTACACTAGTTGGTTGTGGGTCGCCCAGATATATGGGCACCCCTGTTCCAGAGACTAATATTAAGTCGGAAATAGTTGTTGTTAAAGATAATGAAACTCGCTCTGGGTTCCAAAATACAATTGAGTCTTGGCTACAAGAACATAACTATTCTTATGTTGTCGTACCTGATAATTCTAAGCACGACCTGAACAAATTGACTCTTGAATATGAAGGTCACTGGGGGTGGGATCTGGCGTTATATTTGAAAAACGCGGAGATAACAGCTTATCAAGGCGGGCAAAGAGTTGGGGAAGTGAAATTTAAAGTTCCTTATACCGCTAATCCTAATAAATTTGGTGATGCAAGTAAGAGAATTGGTTTTATGATGGACACGCTTTTTGGCCAAATGACACCAGAACAAGCAACTCAAGCAGCAAACGCGTCTTCATCAACTACGCCAAACTAGCGCTATAACAAACTGTTTAAGAGTGATTCGCAACGCGTGGCATTTTTACTATGCGTTGCGTTTAGTGATTAAGGTTGTATGCGGCGGCTTCGGTATTGCGTTGCTCACACCTTAACAGGGCGTTAAGCGACAAGCGGTGGTATAAGTATGTTTAGTAAAAAATTTCTTGATAAAGATCGTTCAGTTCAAGAGCGCTGGTTTCGTTTGAAGTTCAACAGTCGCTTTGGTTCAAAGCTCCGGTACTTGTTTATGCTTCGCCTGTATTACAAATTGAATCGAGAATTTAAGGTCAAAGATAAGGCAATAAATAACGCAATTGACATAACCGTGCGTGAATATCGAAAAATTGACGAAAGCTTGTTTCCTGCGACTAAGCAGTTTTTTAATATTGGTTTGTTTTTCTTGCTTGCCGAAAGAGACATTCAAGCTTTAAAAGCTGATGCTTTCTCACATCCTAATGAAACTAAAAGAAACATTGCTCTCAGAACTCTCATTCTTACTATATACGAGTGGGACATGGGGAAAGTTACTGGGCGCAAAATGCACTTTATTTATGAAGCAACTGGATTATCAGAAACATCCAAGTCTCAAGTTGTAAGTGCACTAAAAGAGCTAAAGAAAGCACGTAAAGTTATCGAATCGCAGTTCTCTGAAACACGCCATAACACTATTGCTCATAGAGAGAAAGAAGCAATCAAACAATACGAAATTATCTCGGAACTTGATGTTATGAAGTTTTCGGAAGCATTGACACAATTCTATAAGGCTTCCGATGCGCTATTAACATCTATGATTGTTGCCATGTTGGAAATTGGCTCACCTAAAAACTTGCTACATCAAGCGATCAACTCCAAGAAAGTCGCTTAACAATCTGTTTAAGAGTGATTCGCAACGCTTGGCATTTTTACTTTGCGGTGGCTTATGTGATTAAGGCGCTGTGCGGTAGCTTTTGTATTGCGTTACTCACACCTTAGCAAGGCGTTATATTGCCATTGGAGATATGTGTGGAAATTGATGATTTAATTTATTCTATTCGAGAAATTATTTCCGATGTAGCTATAGAGACAGAGCAAGATTCAGAACTGTATCCTATTGTATCGGTTGATAATAGTGCAGACTACAACTCTGTCATAGATAGCTTGTACATGCTAGAAGATACTCAGTTGGCAAAACATGCCTTTCTCATCCGCTGTGAATCTTTGTCCATTGGTGAGCTCTACCTTTATTTCTACGGGGTTTTTAATGCTGTTTATATGCAGCAACAAGCTTTGTTAGTAATTCTTCGAAAAATGGGTATAGAGTTTAATCCCAAGGCACTTCGGGATTGTAAAATCTTTGACCTTCGCAATACCTTTGCTGCACATGGTGCAAATCGCGGAGGACGGGATGTTAAAGCGCACAGTTTCATTCTCGATCGTCACGCATTGCAGACAGGCAAAGTTAGCGGTTACTCTGCGAATCACGAAAATGGCTTTATATCTCATGATTATCACATTAGTGATTTGATAAGTGATTGGGATGCAACCTTATTAGCTCATATAGAGTTGATCCATGATATGGTCAGAGAAAACAGTGAGTTGACAATATAACAAATTGTTCAAGAGTGATTCGGCACGCGTGGCATTTTTACCATGCGTAATGTTTAGTGGTTCAGGCGGTATGCGGAAGCTTCGGTATTGCGTGCCTCACACCTTAACAAGGCGTTAGTTTGCAAGAGGAACAACGCAACTATATCGCAAGATCTAGTGGTAAAAGCTCAAAGTTGAAATAGTCGTATCGGCGTTCAATTTCAGTGTTAATTAGCGTGGTGAAAATCCAAAATTGGCATTGTTTCAACGGTTGATTTGTTCTTTGGTGCGGTGACTTTGGGGTTAACTGAGTCAAACTTTTTTGTTGAAATTCTGCTCGTTGAGTTTGTTGGAACAAAAGCCGATTTACTCGCTGAAATGGCGTTTTCTCTGGTGTGGTAAGTTCACGTGGTTTCAGTAACTTTGTTGAAAGTCCGCATTGTGAGATTGGTTTTCCAAAAGCGCTTTTTGGTGTTGTGAGTTCGTTTTCTACGGCGTTGTTTGTTCCAAGTGGTTTCATTGAGTAGCCGTATTGAGACTACGCCTGGCTTTAGTGCATCAAAGCACATAAGGTTTGTTGTTTGCAAAGTTTAAAATAACGTAAAATCAACCTTTTGGGTCTGCAAACTAACAAACTGCTCAAGAGGGATTCGCAACGCGTGGCATTGTTACTATGCGTTGATTTTTGTGATTAAGGTGGTGTGCGGAAGCATCGGTATTGCGTTGCTCACCCCTTAGCAGGGCGTTATATGCAAGAGCTAAAATCAGCACTAGGAATTGCTCGATGGTCGGCTTGAACTCATTAACTTGTCTAGCAGTTTCTGAGCTTTCTTTGGGTCTTCGAGGTCAACAACTTCGATCATTTCACATTCATCACGCACCATTTCATCAATTAGGCTAGGGTAGTGACGGCAATCTTCTGGTCGGTCGAGGTAAATACTACAGGTGTATTTGTCTTGGTCTTCGGCTTTGGTTTTTGGTGCTATCTCCAAAAATGGGCAACGATGTAGTTGCTCTCTTGTTTCTGGATCAAACCAAATTTTCCCATCTTTCACATACTCATAAATGTCTGGGTTAAATAACTCCCATAAATCTATTTCTTCTTGGGTGGCAGCTAAATCACCATCGCCATATTTAATACAGCACTTTCCACACTGGTTGCAGTCTTTCATGGTGGTAACTTCACATAATGGGCTCTTGATTTAGTCTATCATCAAAAGTCATATCAGCTCTGAGCTTGGGTTGAGAATTTGCATATAACAAAGCGTTTAAGACGGATTCCCAACGTTCGGCATTTTTGGTTTGCTTCGTGTTAAGTGTTTACGGCACAATACTTTAAGTGCGGTGGTCTGCGTTGCTCACCACTTAACGCGGCGTTAGTTTGCAAGAGGAAAAACGCAGCTATATCGCAAGATCTAGTGGTAAAAGCTCAAAGTTGAAATAGTCGTATCGGCTTCCAACTCTAGTGTTAACTAGCGTGGTGAAAATCCAAAATTGGTATCGTTTCAACGGTTGATTTATTCTTTGGGGCTGTGACTTTAGGGTTAACTTAGTCGAACTTTTTTGCTGAAACTTTGCTCTTTGAGTTTGTTGGTGCAAAAGCCGATTTACTCGCTGAAATGGCGTTTTCTCTGGTGTGGTAAGTTCATGTGGTTTTAGTGGCTTTGTTGAAAGTCCGCACTGTCAGATTAGTTTTTCCAAAAGCGCTTTTTGGTGTTGTCAGTCTGTTTTCTGCGACGTTGTTTGTTCCACGTGGTTTCATTGACTAGCCGCTTTTAGACTACGCCTGACTTAAGTGCATCAAAACACAGAAAGTTTATTGTTTGCAAAGTTTAAAGTGACTTAAAATTAACGCTTTGGGTTTGCAAACTAACAAACTGCTCAAGAGGGATTCGCAACGCGTGGCATTTTTACTATGCGTTGAATTTAGTGATTAAGGTGGTTTGCGGTAGCATTGGTATTGCGTTGCTCACCCCTTAGCAGGGCGTTATAAGCTATCCGTAGTTGTAGGTTTGGAGAGTTAGGTGTACGAAACCCGTAAAACTGAAAATAGTGACTATGAGTTCCTATTCGAACTTAAGAAATCAGCAGAATTTGAACCAATCAAAGCTGTATTTGGTTGGAACGAAAGTGTTCAAAGAGAAATTCATCACAATGAGTGGGGCGAAGAAAAGCCAACCATCATAGAAGTTGATGGAGTCGCAGTGGGCAGTTACTTGGTGCAGTGCCATTCTGAGCACCTGTACTTTGGTCGCTTTTTCCTATTACCAGAATATCAGGGTAAAGGAATTGGTAGCCAAGTATTAAAAGCAGTTACTGAGCTTGCTGAACAAAAGTCGTTACCGATAAAGCTTTGCTACTTACAAGGAAACCGAGTAGGGCAACTTTACAAAAGGTTTGGCTTTGAGGTTACAGGGCAGAACGAACAGTTCGTGCACATGCTCAAACCACGCTTATAACAAAGCATTTAAGAGTGATTCGCAACGCTTGGCAGTTTCGCTTCGCTCAAGTATAGCCAAGCGCCGCTTACACCTTAATGCGGCGTTAGATATTATTCGGGTTCCATATATGCAAACTATTAACTTAAAGAAAACTATATTACCCGGTACTTGGAGATATTTAGGTCAGCGTTGTCCCAAGATACAACCTGATATGGTGCCAATTGCGGGTCGAGATCCTAAGGAAATTGCCAAGGTTTTACATGGAGAACTATATAAGATCGGTCGCCACCAGATTAGAAATGCCTTCGTGGTTGTTAAAGATAATGCTAGGTTCCTTTACGTGAGACCGAATTATGCTGGGTATCGGAATGTAGCACGAAAAATTTTTTCGGTTGTCCCATGGGATGTTGATTATGACCATGCACTGTCCAGAAGAATTGCTAACCGAGCAAGGCCAGCATATGAATATGTCTTACTTTTGCGACTTCCACCTTCAGTGAACCGTCAACACGGTCACTTTGAGAAAAGGGATCAGCTATCTTATCCTGCTCCTCCGATTTGTTTTGCAGATGACAGGGTGTTCGATAAATGGCTTGGTCGTCCGCCTTTATCAAGGAGAAGAGGTGCCCACGTTATGTTAGGTTATTCACCAGATAATATAGTTTCTAGTGGTTTAGCTCTAAAGCAGAGAGGGCGATGGGCGTATGCCATAGGGATGGGGGACATGGATTTGCCAATGAACCATCTGATAAAAATCTAACAAGGCATTTAAGAGTGATTCCCAACGCTTGGCACTTTTGATTTCATCGTTGGGTTTTGTGTTTACGGTGGTATGGTTAAGTTTCGTGGTAGCGTTGCTCACACCTTAATGCGGCGTTAGCCAAAAGTGATATCCGTACGATATGCAGCATGTTGAGTTTGTGTTAGGTTGAGCCTTATACATTTTTAAGTAGTAAAGGCTGATATGGATTGTTTTGGTGATAAAGCTAGAGAGCAAATGGTACGACGTTACGATATAAGTGCTGTTGCTCATGTTAAACTTCTTAATAATCAGAAAAAACATAGCTGTACAGGTCGTGTATTGACTGATAGCTATTATTGTTTTGAATATAAAGGGAAAAATAATGGTCAGGATATAGGCGCTTTTTATTGTGGAGAGCCTACAGCTAAGAAGTTTTTAGCTCTCACCGGTGGGGACGACGTCCCATTATTTAATCCATTAAAATCTGACTCATTGAGTGTAAGTGGTAACTCGTCTTCCGTTGGTAGTGCGAAACGTAAAGTAGATCCTGCAACTAAACAACTTTTAAATGCCATTAATTTACTTGTGGTTTGTTGGGATACTGCCCCTTATGGCAGGCTTGCAAAAATAAAACAAGATCGTACTAAGTACTCATATAGGCCACCATTTGAGTCTGAAGTTGAGTACGTAAATTTGGTCATAGGGCATGACTATCAAGGACGCAATCTTCAGCAAATGATTGAAAGACTAGGAAAGGACAATCCTACTTTAAAAAATTACGAATTCGGTTTATTAACTTCAGTTCTTGAAAGTGCAGATATTGAGTCAAATTTTGGCTAACAAAGCATTTAAGAGTGATTCGCAACGCTTGGCAGTTTCGCTTCGCTCAAGTATAGCCAAGCGCTGCTCACACCTTAATGCGGCGTTAGTTTGCAAGAGGAAAAACGCAGCAATATCGCAAGATCTAGTGGTAAAAGTTCAAAGTCGAAATCGTCGTATCGGCGTTCAATTTCAGTGTTAACTCACGTGGTGAAAATCCAAAAGTGACATCGTTTCAACGGTTGATTTGTTCTTTGGTACGGTGATTTTTGGGGTAACTGAGTTGAACTTTTTTGCTGAAACTCTGCTCGTTAAGTTTGTTGGTACTAAAGCAGATTTACTCGCTGAAATGGCGTTTTCTCTGGTGTGGCAAGTTCCACGTGGTTTCAGTGACTTTGTTGAAAGTCCGCATTGTGAGATTAGCTTTCCAAAAGCGCTTTTTGGTGTTGTGAGTTCGTTTTCTGCGACGTTGTTTGTTCCAAGTGGTTTCATTTAGTAGCCGCTTTGAGACTACGTCTGACTTAAATGCATCAAAATACATAAAGTTTATTGTTTGCAAAGTTTAAAATAACGTAAAATCAACGCGTTGGGTTTGCAAACTAACAAACTG